>JAFZRG010000068.1 GCA_017619985.1 Bacillota bacterium
CGATATCACGATCCTTGCGATCGAGCCGCATCCGAATGATAAATCCAACGCCTATAAAAAGATCACTCTCTCAGCGATGGGTGATGTTCTTAAATAGGGATGCAAAGCGGGGTGAGTGATCCGATGAAAAAAACAATTATCTTGCTTGCGGTCATCGTGGCGCTGCTGGCTGCTGGCTATGTCATATGGGATCATAGTAATCAGGAAGAGATGAATGCGCAGAATCTGTACGGCCGGACCTTCGTTTGGGAAAAGGAAGGCTTCGGCGGGGACTTTACGATCACGCTGAACGAAGATGGCACATACGAGTATTACGCCGGCTATCTCAGCAGTTATATCGGGCAGGGAAACTGGTCGGTAACAGGCAGCGAGCTGACCATGACGGAAACGACCGGATACGATCTGACTTTCCACTTCACCGTAAAGGAAAACGAACTGGTCTATATTGCCGAGGGGTCGAGCGGGTTTGCCTATGTGACAGTCGAAGACGGCGACAGGTTTATCGGTTTATAAGAGGTGCAGAATGAAAGCTTTTATCGTCTATTGCCACCCTTCGGAGAATTCCTTCACACGCCACATCCGCGATGCCTTTATCCAAGGGGTCACCGACGCGGGGCACGAATGCGTCATTTCGGATCTGTACAGGATGGATTTCCAAGCGGATATGACCGAAGCGGAATACCTCCGCGACGCGCACTACCGGACCACGCCGGACGTAGCAGCTGACGTACGCGCCGAACAGGAAAAGATCAATGCGTCCGACGCGATCGTCTTCATTTACCCTGTGTTCTGGTCGGAGGCGCCGGCCAAGCTGGTCGGATGGTTCGACCGGGTGTGGTCGTACGGCTTTGCGTACGGCGATCGGACCATGAAAACGCTGAACAAGGGCCTGATCCTTTGCTCCGCCGGCAATCCGATCGATTATCTGGAAGAGACCGGGATCCTCGACAGCATGAAGAAAGTCATGCTGGGCGACAGGTTGACTGGCCGGGTCAAACAGGCGGAATTCGTCGTATTCGACAGCACGTCGCGGGAGAATCCGCTGCGCGAGGAGAACTGGGATAAGAATCTGAAGGCCGTGTACGAGAAGGGGAAGAGCCTGTTTGCGGCAAAATAAAAAGGGCAGGGCTGCCCTTTTTGTGTTTTATCTTTGCTGCAGTATAAACGCCGCGATATCGTCCATCACCGCGTCGCCGATGTGCTGCTCGACGCTGTACTCCTTCGAAGCCTTCAGGATGTCGTTGTAGATGCCGTTCACGAAGCAGTGGTTCAGCTCCGGATAGACCTTGAACGTGACGTTCGGCCTGTCCGCCAGCTGCTCCCGGAACGCCTTGAAATCGACGTCCTCCAGCACCTGAAAATCCTTTCCGCCTTGCAGGAGCAGGGCGGGTTTTTCATTTTCGAGAAGATATTCGGACGCGCTCTTTCTGCCCATCTCCTTGAAATAGTACAGGGTCAGGTTGCCCATGAACTTTTTCTTTTTCGCTTCTTCGTCGCTCATCTGAGGCAACGTCGCGAACTTCTTGGCGCAAAACTTGTATTCCGCCCAGGTGAACCCCTTCAGCAGGGGGTTCTTCGTCTGCCCCTGCTGCAGCTGCCGCAGGACGACGTCTTCCAGACGGATGGGCGTGCCGGCCAGCATGATCATGCCCTTCGCGTTGCCTCCTTCGGCGTCGATGCGCGGCGCGAGCATGGCCCCCATGCTGTGACCCAGGATGAAGATTCGATTCGTATCGATCCGGCGGTCGTTTTTCAGCATATCGAGGGCTGCCACGGCGTCGTCGATCGTCTCTTCGCGAGCCGTCAGATCCAGTTTTTTCATCTTGCGGGCATGGGCGAACGTGCGCTTGTCGTAGCGAAGCGACGCGATGCCGTGCTTCGCCAGGCCTTCCGCCAAATCTTTGAACGGGGTCAGCTTCAGGACCTTTTCGTCTTTATTGCTCGGCCCGGAGCCGTGCACCATCACGACGGCGGGGAAGGGACCTTCCGTCCCGTCGGGGAGGGTCAGCAGACCGTCGAGCGGATAGGCCGGGTCAGCGACCACTTTTATCTTTTCTGCGTACATATCAGATGCCTTTCCTGTACAGGAGGTAGGAGTAGATCGCTGGGATGAGCGCCAGCAATGTGACGACCACGATGATCAGCCAGCCGGCCCACAGGTGCAGCAGGGAAAGCACGATCATGAGGCCGCCGCCGGCCACCCACAGGAAACCTGCCAGGCGGTGCGTGCGGTTCCAGTTTTCCTCGCTGGCGAGCGTCCAGGGCAAGCGTATGCCCATGGTGTAGCTCTGCTTTGTCTTCGGCAGGTAGTTGCCGATAAGGATGAACAGCAGACCTACGGCCACCGGTACGATCAGCTCGATGCGGGACGTGTAGCCCAGCGCGTTGGAGAGGATGAACGCGGAGACCAGAATGGATACTGCGGGGGCAGACCAGATGCCGATGCTGCGCAGCGCGGGGTTCATGTTCTGTTTCTTGGGGTCCGTGCTCAGGGAGAAGCCGCAGAGCAGCGTGACCCCGGCCATCACGGCGGGCAGCATGAACACGGCGGCTGCGCGGCTCGACCAGCCGTCGGCTTCGCCGTTCAGGCCGAAATGCGTCGCGATCTGATCGGGCAGGCGGTCGTAGAGGATGACGCCTGCGATCATGGGCAGAAGGGCGATGACCGCCGCCAGGATGATCTCCAATTTTTTATTCTTCATGCTCCGCATCTCCTTTCAGAGTCTTGATCCAAAGCAGCACCTCCTCCAGGACGGAGGCGTTCAGGCTGTAGTAAATAAAGTTCTTTTCGCGCTTTTCGGTCACGAGACCCGCTTTCTTGAGCTGGGCGAGATGATAGGACACCGTCGCCGCGGTCATGTCGAAGCGGGCTGCGATGTCGCCCGCGGTCATGGACCCGCCTTTCAGCATGTTGAGGATCTCGCGCCGGACAGGATCGCTGAGCGCTTTCATCGTATCGCTGAATCCCATAGGCTCCTCGCTTGGTTCTATTTAGAATATTTTCTAAACACTTTATACCGCACCCGGGCAGGGATGTCAATAACTATTTTGAATTTTTTCAAAATACCATCCGCGCGGTCTCATGATATAATCCATGGTAAGAAAGGGAGGTGCACTATGAACGGCAGCATCGCGATACGTAAGGTCGAAAAGGATACGCAATTGCTGGCGGATCTGATCAAATTTGTAGAAAAAGGATCCTGGGAGGAGGTTAAGGAACATCTTCTCGAACAGCTGAGAACGTACGATTATACGGATTGGGAGTGCATCTTTGCAGCCATGGACGGGGACCGCATCGTGGGTCACGCGACGCTCCTGAAGTCGGACTATTATCC
>JAFZRG010000069.1 GCA_017619985.1 Bacillota bacterium
CCGGGATATCTGGCTTTCCTGGATGACGGCGGATACTTTACGAAGACCGCTCCCTGGACGCCGGATCTGTGCATCGCCGTGGACTGCGGCGACGACAGCCGCATCGAGAAGCGGAAGGAGATCTTCCACGCCGCGGAAAAGACGCTGTGCATCGACCATCACATGAAGACCGGTCCGTTCGCGCAGCTGGATGTCGTCGATCCCGACGCACCGGCGGCTGGTTCCCTGATCTTCGAACTGCTGCAGGACATGGGCACTCCCATCGATACCGCTGTCGCGGAAGCGCTCTACGTTGCTATCGCAACGGATACGGGCTCGTTCCGCTATGGCAATACGACACCGCAGGCGCATCTGGACGCGGCGAAGCTGTACGGATACGGCATCGATCACGTAAAGCTCTGCAACTATGTTTGGGGCAGTTTTCCGCTGCCGCAGCTGCAGCTGGAGGCTTTGGCGGTAGAAAGAGCTGTGCTGTTCGCGGACGGTAAGGTTGCGGTCTCCTGGTGCACTTTGGAAGATCTGGCCCGCTTGAACGCGAAGAGCGAACACACGGAGATGTGCATCGACCGTATCCGCAGCATCAAAGGCGTGGAAGCGGCTGCGTTTATCAAGGAAAAGCCGGACGGGACTTTGAAGATTTCGTTCCGTTCCAAGTCCTACGCGGATGTGAACGCGGTAGCGCGCATGTTCAACGGCGGCGGCCATCTGCGTGCCAGCGGCGGTACACTGCGCGGGGTAACGGTGGAAGAAGCGGTCCGTCTGCTGCAGCCCGCTCTGGAAAAGGCGGTCACGCGGAGCGGTGACCCCGCATGAACGGCATCCTGAACCTGAACAAACCGGCAGGGTACACCAGTTTCGACTGTGTCGCCGTTCTCCGGAAACTGACCGGCGAAAAGAAGATCGGCCATACCGGTACGCTCGATCCGCAGGCGACGGGAGTACTTCCCGTCTGTATCGGCAAGGCGACCCGACTGCTCGAATTCATGGACAGTGCACCGAAGACCTACGTCTGCGGCTGTACGCTGGGTCTCGAAACGGATACGCAGGATATATGGGGCTCTGTACTATACGATAGAAGGCCCGAAACAGCCTCTGTGACGCGCGAAAACGTCGAAAAGGCATTACGCTCCTTCGAAGGCGAGATCGAGCAGAAACCGCCCGTTTTTTCAGCGATAAAGGTCAACGGAAAAAAGCTGTACGAATACGCGAGGGAAGGGCGCGACGTGGAGATCCCGGTCCGCAAAGTGACGATTCACAGCATCCGTATTCTGGACTGGAACGGGCCGGAAGAACCGTTCACATTCGAAGTCGTGTGCTCGCGCGGCACGTACGTCCGTTCCATCTGCCACGATCTCGGACAGATGCTCGGCTGTGGCGCCTGTATGAGTTCGCTCGTGCGGACACAGACCTGCGGTTATTCCATCGAAAACGCAGTTTCCATGGACGATCTGAAGCAGATGACCGCAGAACAGATCGAAGCTTTGCTGGATCCTTCCGAGACCGCCGTATCGCATCTGCAACGTCTTGATTTAAGCGAAGATCAGGCAAGGTTGTTCTGCAACGGCAATCCTGTCTGGTCGCAGGATCTTACATTAACAGACGAAATTCAGGCTGTGTTCTTCGATAAGCAATTGATCGGCATTATCAGGAATAAAGCAATAGCAAAAGTCTTATAAATGAACATCTACCGGTCCTTACAAGACATCCATAACATGCCTGGAACAGCCGTTGCCCTCGGCAACTTCGACGGCGTCCATAAGGGTCATCAGATGCTGATCCGCGAATGCGTCGCAGCCGCGAAGGAGAAAGGCCTGCAGCCTTCCGTCTTCACGTTCCCCAATCATCCCGTGAACGAGATCGCTGGACGCGTCGTGATCAAGAACATCATGACGTTCGAAGAAAAGGCCGAACAGCTGGAACTGCTCGGCGTCGAGAACCTGTTCGCACCCGTGTTCGACGATGCTATCCGCACGAAGAGCGCCAAAGCCTTCGTGGAGGACATCCTCATCGATTGCTTCCACACGAAGCACGCCGTCTGCGGCTTCAATTACCACTTCGGATATAAGGCGGAAGGGGACGCGGACAGACTGCAGGAACTCGGAAAAGAACTCGGCTACGGCGTTACGGTCGTGCCCGAGATCCGCATTAACGGAAACACCGTGTCCAGCACGCTCATCCGGCAGGTCATCGACGAAGGCCGCATCGACGAGTATACGGACTACACCGGCAGGCTGTACTGCATCGACGGCAAAGTCGTGCAGGGCAGGCATCTGGGCCGCCGCATCGGATTCCCGACGGTCAATCTCAGCCTGGATTCCAGCGAAGCGTTCCCGATGAACGGTGTTTACATAACTTTGACCACGGTCAACGATACGAAGTATCATTCCATCACGAACGTGGGCAACAAACCCACCGTCGGAGAGTTCGCGAAGAACGCGGAAACGCATATCTTCAGCTTTTCCGGCGATCTGTACGGCCGGGACGTGCGCATCGAGTTCATCAAGATGCTGCGTCCGGAGCGTAAATTCGACAATCTGGAAGATCTGCAGCAGGAGATCCACAGGAACTGCCTGCAGGCAGAGGAGTTTTTCAAGACGTATCAGGAGGTTCCATACAATGAAGTACGCTAACGGATTCACCATCAACGCAACGGGTCACGAATGCTTCCTGACCTTCCTGCAGACCCGCCCCAACGGCGAGACGAAACAGACGGAAGAAGTGGAGACCATCGTCATGACGGAACAGATGGCCCGCCAGATGATCGTTGCGCTCGCGAAGGTCTACAACAAGGTCGATACGGACCGCAGCGCGAAGAAGAAAGTCGACGTGAAAGAAAACGGTCAGCTGTCGTAAAATACTGCTTTACAAACCGTTTTTCCTTGTGCTAATATATATCGTCTGTTTATTGAATACCCAAGGCTTAGGCATGCGCTGCTCCGGCGATGGCTTCAGCCTCGGGCGTATGTAGAAAGAGGAGATTACAATGATCGCAAAGGACATCAAGACAAACATCATCCAAGAGTACGCTACGCATGAAGGCGACACCGGTTCCCCCGAGGTCCAGGTAGCCGTCCTCACGTACCGCATCAACGAGCTGAACGAACACCTGAAGAAGAACCCCAAGGACTTCCACTCCAGAAGAGGACTTCTGAAGATGGTCGGTCAGAGAAGAAATCTGCTTGCTTACCTCAGAGATAAGGATATCGAGCGCTACAGAAGCCTCATTTCCCGTCTGGGCTTAAGAAAGTAAACAGAAAGAGCGGCGGGGCGTCAAGCCCCGCCTTGTTGTTATTTTTTTCATCATCAGGGGCCGGGCTTGAGAAATAAATCTGCGGGTCATCCGCGATCCGCGCACTTATTTGTCAAGCCGGGCCTGATAAGAAAGGCAAGGTAACCAATGAGATTTACAGATTTCAGGACCTTCCGCACTGCCGTAGGCGGCAGACTGCTGGAAGTCGAGATCGGCAAGGTCTGTGAGCAGGCCAACGGCCAGTGCTGGGTTCGCTACGGCGACACCGTGGTCAACTGCACCGCGACCATGTCGAAGACACCGAGAGAAGGCGTGGATTTCTTCCCGCTTTCCTGCGATTTTGAAGAGAAGCTCTACGCAGCCGGCAAGATCCCCGGCGGATTCATCAAGAGAGAAGGCAGACCTTCCGAAAAGGCCATCCTGACCTCCCGCCTCATGGACAGACCGCTGCGTCCGCTGTTCCCCAAGGGATTCTATAACGACGTCCAGGTCGTCGCGACCTGCATGTCCATGGATCACGACTGCGCGCCCGAATTCTGCGCCATGGTCGGTTCCTCCATCGCCATCGCGATCTCCGACATCCCCTGGGACGGCCCGACCGGTTCCGTCATCGTCGGCAGAGTCGACGGCAGACTAGTCATCAACCCGACGAGCGAGCAGAGAGCTGTCTCTGACATCAACATGACCGTCGCCGGCACGAAGGAAGCCATCATGATGGTCGAAGCCGGCGCGAAGATCGTTCCCGAGAACGAAGTGCTCGACGCCATCATGTTCGCGCACGAAGAGATCAAGAAGATCGTCGAGTTCATCGACGAGATCGTCAAGGAAGTCGGCAAGGAAAAGATCCAGATCGAGCTGTACAAGCCCGCTGAAGAGATCGACGCCGCCGTCCGCGAATACGCGGTCGACAAGATGCACCAGGCCATCCTGACGTTCGACAAGCAGGAGAGACTGGACAACATGGATGCTGTCGAAGTCGAAACGAAGGAACACTTCGCGGAGATCTTCCCCGAAGGCGCCAAGGACGTCGACGCAGTCCTTTATAACATCACCAAGGAGCAGGTCCGCGGCATGATCCTGGATGAAGGCATCCGTCCCGACTCCAGAAAGTGCGACGAGATCCGTCCCATCTGGGTCGAGACCGGCGTTCTGCCCAGAACACACGGTTCCGGCCTGTTCAAGAGAGGCCAGACGCAGGCGCTGTCCGTCTGCACGCTTGGCATGCTCTCCGAGGGTCAGACCCTCGACGGCATCTTCGAAGAGACCGGCAAGAGATACATGCACCAGTACAACTTCCCCGGTTACTGCACCGGCGAAGCCAAGCCCTTGAGAAGCCCCGGCAGAAGAGAGATCGGCCACGGCGCGCTTGCGGAAAGAGCGCTGCTGCCCGTTCTGCCCAGCGAGGAAGAGTTCCCGTACGCGATCCGCGTCGTTTCCGAGATCCTCTCCTCCAACGGTTCTTCCTCCATGGCTTCCACCTGCGGCAGCTGCCTGGCTCTCATGGACGCCGGCGTGCCCATCAAGGCTCCCGTAGCCGGCATCGCCATGGGTCTGATCGAAAGAGTCAAGGAAGACGGTTCCAGCGAATACGCCATCCTGTCCGACATCCAGGGCATGGAAGACTTCCTGGGCGACATGGACTTCAAGGTGACCGGTACTTCCGAAGGGGTCACCGCCATCCAGATGGACATCAAGGTCCACGGTCTGTCCAGAGAGATCCTCGAAAAGGCTCTGAAGCAGGCCAAGGAAGGCCGCATGTACATCATGGGCCAGATGCTCGAAGAGATCCCCGAACCCAGAAAGGAACTGTCCAAGTACGCTCCGCTCATCACGAGCATGCAGATCGATCCGGACAAGATCCGCATCGTCATCGGCAAGGGCGGCGAGACCATCAACCGCATCATCGCCCAGACCGGCGCGAAGATCGACATCGACGATTCCGGCCTGATCTTCATCGCGGCGCCCAACACCGAATCCGGCGACGCGGCGCGCAAGGAGATCGAATACCTGACGAAGGACATCGAAGTCGGCGAGACCTACACCGGCAAAGTCGTCCGTCTGATGAACTTCGGCGCGTTCGTAGAATGCCTGCCCGGCAAGGACGGCCTGCTGCACATCTCCAAGATCTGCAAGGAGAGAGTGGAAAAGGTCGAAGACGTCCTGAATATCGGCGACATCGTCACCGTCAAGGTGTCCGAGATCGATTCGCAGGGCCGCGTGAACCTGACAAGAAGAGGGCTCGAAGACACGCCCATCATCAAGGCAAATCAGCAGTAAGATGCTCCGGGCCGGCTTCCAAGCCGGCCCTTTATGGTTTATAAGGTACGATCTATGATCCAAGTCAAAACGCTCCCGTGCGGGGCGCGGCTGGTAACGGAGAAGCTTCCGGAATTCCGGTCCGCCAGCATCGGGATCTGGGTGGGAGCCGGCGCCGTGAAAGAAGCATCGGACCGGAAAGGCATCTCCCATTTCATCGAGCATATGTGCTTCAAGGGCACGGAAAAGAGAAATTTCCTTCAGCTTGCCAAGGAAGCGGACGATCTCGGTGCGGCGCTGAACGCCTTCACCGACAAGGAAGCGACCTGTTATCACATCAAGGCGCTGACGGACGTATTTCCGCAGGCAGTCGACATCCTGCTGGACATGGTCTGCTTTTCGAAGAACGACGCGGCTGAGATCCGCAAGGAAAAGCGCGTCGTGACCGAAGAGATCGCCATGGTGGAAGATACGCCCGACGATATCATCGTCGACATTCTGATGGAAAAGGTGTTCCGCGGCACACCGCTGCAGTATCCCGTGCTGGGATCCCGCAGGACGGTACGGGTCATTACGAGAGAAGACGTTCTGGCATACCGCAAAAAATGGTATACGGCAGGAAACATCGTCGTTGCAGCAGTCGGAAATTTCGACGATTCTGCGCTCGAAGAGCAGCTGGAGGCTCAGTTATCCATGCTGCCCTCAAAAAGCCCGGAAATCGCAGATTATAAGCCTTCTGAAGGCTGCAGATACGGCTACCGAACCCAGGATATCAACCAGACCCATATCGCCATCGGCCTTCCGACGGTCAGCATGGGTTCCGGCGAATATTACGCGCAGGCCATCGCCTGCGACATCCTCGGCGGCAGCATGAGTTCGCGGCTCTTCCAGAACATCCGCGAGCAGAAAGGCCTCGCGTACAGCGTGTTCAGTTCGACGCTGAGCTACGCCCAGGACGGCATGTTCATGATCTATGCCGGGATCACGCCCGGGAAAGAAGTGGACGCAGTCACAGGGATCGCGGGCGAACTGGCCGGACTGAAGCGCGACGGGATCTCGAAGGAAGAGACGGAGATCGTCAAGCAGCGCCTGAAGAGCGGCTACATCTTCTCTCTGGAATCCATGAATTCCAGGATGTACCGTCTGGGCAGAAATCTGCTCCTGCTGGACAAGGTCTATTCGCAGGAGGATACGATGGCAGAGATCGACGCCGTGACCGCGGACCAGGTGAACGCATTCCTGGACCGCATCTGCGATATCGGAAAATACAGCGGTGTCGCCATCAGCAGCAAACGCATCGACATGAAACGTCTGATGAACGGATGAAAGGACATACCATGCAGCGCATCGCAAGATTTGAAAAAGTCAGTGACACACAGATGAAGGCGGACAGTGCCCATATGGCAGGCGAACCTCTGCCTGTGGAACTTCCCGTACGGGCGACGGCAGGCAGCGCCGGTTACGACATCAAGACACCCTGGGCTATCCGCCTCGAACCGGGCGAAAGCATCCGCATACCGACGGGACTGCGGTGCCGTATAGATCCGGGCTGGGTGCTGCTCATCATGCCCAAGAGCGGGCTCGGCTTCAAATACCGCCTGCAGCTCGACAATACGGTCGGCGTCATCGACGAAGATTACTATGGAGCGGACAACGAAGGGCACATCCAGATCCAGATCACGAACGATTCGAGAGAAGGCAAGGTGCTCGAGATCCCGGCGGGCAAGGCGTTCGCGCAGGGTCTGTTCGTCCCGTATGGCATCACGGAAGACGACGAAGCGGAAGCGAAGCGCACCGGCGGATTCGGTTCCACGAACGCATAGAAGAGGTCAGCCATGGTTTTCAGAGAAGATCAGGAAAAAAGAGAATACGAGCTCCTTTCGGAATACGCCTGCAAGTCTGCGGAAAGCAGGGGCAGGGCGGTATACGAGGAACCCTGCGAACTGCGCACGGAGTTCCAGAGAGACCGTGACCGCATCATCCACAGCAAGGCCCTGCGCCGGCTCATGCACAAGACGCAGGTCTTTCTGAGTCCGGAAGGCGACCATTTCCGCACGCGGCTCACGCATACGCTCGAAGTCGCGCAGATCGCCCGCACGATCTCCCGCGCGCTGGGCTTGAACGAAGATCTGACCGAAGCGATCGCGCTGGGTCACGATCTGGGGCATACCCCGTTCGGCCACAACGGAGAGGCGTTCCTTGATGAGATCCATCCCGGCGGATTCGCTCATAATGTACAGAGCCTGCGGGTCGTCGACGTCATCGAACGCAACGCCAAAGGCCGCACGATGAATCTGACGGCGGAAGTGCGCGACGGCATCATGAACCACACGGGTCCCGAATGGCCGTTCACGCTGGAAGGACAGGTCGTGCGCCATTCCGACCGCATCGCCTACATCAATCACGATATCGACGACGCCATGCGCGGCGGCATCATCCGCGCGGACGACATCCCCGCGGAATGCACCGCTTATCTCGGACCGGATCACCGCAGCCGCATCAATACGCTCGTGACGGACATCGTCAGAAACAGCGAAGGCAAAGACAAGGTCATGATGTCGGACGACGCGGCCTATTACATGAACAAACTGCGCGAGTATATGTTCGGGGCCGTATACCGCAACCCCGAGGTCAAGCAGGCTTCGGAAATGGCGAAGATCAAGGATCTGATCTCCTCGCTTTACGGCTATTTCCTCGAGCACAGTGACCAGCTGCCCGGCGAATATCAGGTCATCCTGCAGAGGGACGGCGGCAACGAAGCAGTCAAGGATTACATCGCCGGCATGACGGACCGCTACGCCATCAACATCTTCAGCGAGACGTTCGTGCCGTCCGGCTGGAAACTTCCGAAATAATTCCGTTTAAAAAAAAGGATGGGGTGCCGTTTCCCTGTATAACAAGGTACAGGAGGAAAACATGGCAGTCACATCCCTGATCTCCGCAGCGGAAGAGATCCGAAGCAGATGCAATATCGTCGACGTCGTGAGCCCGCTCGTAACGGTCAAGCGCGCCGGCAGCAACTATAAGGGCTGTTGTCCTTTCCACAAGGAAAAGACGCCGTCCTTTGTTGTCTCGGAAAAGAAACAGATCTTCACCTGTTTCGGCTGCGGCAAATCGGGCGACGTCATCAAATTCATCCAGGAGTATTACAATCTCAGTTTTCCGGACGCCG
>JAFZRG010000070.1 GCA_017619985.1 Bacillota bacterium
GACCCTGAAAAAGGCGCAGGAAGCCATGGCGGCCATCCCCATCATCCCCTGCACGGCCTGCGATTACTGCGCGAAGGTCTGCCCGATGAACATCGGCATCTCGGGCACGTTCAGCGCGCGCAACCGGCTGACGGTCTACGATAACCTGAAGAGCGCCAAGGACAACGAAAACTGGCTTGTGAAGGGTCACGGCAAGGCGAGAGCGAACGAGTGCATCCAGTGCGGCGCCTGCATGGAAGTCTGCCCGCAGCACCTGCAGATCCCCGATCTGCTGACCGAATGCTGCAAAGCGCTGGAGATCGAATAGGAGGAGAACCATGGATAAATACGTCTGCGGCGCCTGCGGCTACGTCTATGACCCCGAACAGGGCGACCCGAAGAACAAAGTCGAACCCGGCACGGCCTTTGAAGACATCAAGGGCATCTACATGTGCCCCATCTGCGGTCTGGGCAAGGCCGTGTTCAAGAAAGTCGAGGAATAGAGCATGAGAAGAAAAGACAGAGAAGTAACGGATCTCGATCAGATCGTGAGCATCATCGGGGCGTGTCCCATCGTGCGCATCGGTCTGGCGGACGGAGACTATCCGTACATCGTGCCCGTGAATTTCGCCTATGAGGCGGAGGACGGCAAGATCTGCCTGTACATTCACAGCGCGAAGGCCGGACGCAAGTACGGGCTGATGACGAAGAACGGCAAGTGCTCGTTCGAGATGGACGTATACGGCGGGGTCATCGCGATGCCCGAGAAAAAGGACAGCACCACCATCTACAACAGCGTGATGGGCGAAGCGGACATCGAGATCCTGGAAGGGGAGGCCGCGTTCGACTGCGCCAGAAAGCTGATGGCCCGCTACGACGCGACCCGCAACGCGCCGTTCAATGAGAACGTCGTACCGAACACCTGCTTCGTGCGCCTGAAAGTGACTCAGATCGCGGCGAAGGCGAACAGAGGACCGGACCACGCGGAATAAGAAGGATCGATCATGAAAAAGCTGATCATACTGCTGCTGGCGGTCACGCTTGTGTTTGCCGCCGCCGTGCCTGCCTTTGCCGCGGGTCCGGAAACGGCAGCGAGCACAAAAAACAACGGTTCGCCTTACTACATCCTGGTCAACTGTTCAGCCAACTGTGTCACGGTCTACGGGCTGGATCCGGCAGGTTATTACAGTATCCCCGTGCGCGCGATGGTCGCCTCCACCGGAAAACCCGGCTGCGAGACGCCGACAGGCACATTCTCCATCTCGAACCGTGCTGCCTGGATGTATATGGCGGACGGCAGCTACGGACAGTACGCGACGCGCTTTAACGGCGCCATCCTGTTCCATTCCGTCTGCTATAAAAAGAAGGATCCGTCGACGCTCATGACGTACGAGTACAACGCGCTGGGTGGCTTTGCTTCGCTGGGCTGCGTGCGTTTGCAGACCGCCGACGCCAAGTGGGTCTTCGACAACTGCCCGCAGGGCACGAAGGTGACCGTCTACAACGCGGAAAGCCCCGGACCTTTGGGCAAGCCGGACACGTTGGTCCAGCAGATCGCGGACGGCCAGCCGGGCGGCTGGGACCCGACCGACCCGCGCGCCGAGAACCCCTGGAAAAGCGTGATCGGCGATAAGGCCGGCACGTCTTCGGCCATCTTGGGCATGCCGTTCAAGGACGTGCGTGTGAACGACTGGTTCTATCCGCACGTGCTGGGCGCCTACCGCGCCGACCTGATGCGCGGCACCGCGGCGGATACGTTCGCGCCGCAGAGCACGCTCACCTATGCTCAGGCGCTGCAGATGGTCTACAACCTGCGCACGGACAGGAGTGTTTCAGAAGTTCCGGCAGACAGCCCTTGGTACGCACCGGCCTTGAAATGGGCGGAAGATAATGGGATCACCCTTCCGGAAGATGCTGCATTTGAACCGAATGATAACATTCCCCGCCAGATGTTCGCGCTGTACCTGTTCCGGCTGGCAGGCGGCGAAGCGAAGGATACGAACGGAACGCTGGCAGTCTACGCCGACGCGGACCGCATCGCGGCTTTCTGCCGGAACGCGCTCTCCTGGGCTTCGGAACAGGGGATCATGGGAGGTTATAACGGCAAGATGCTGCCTCTCGCAGGCCTTACCCGGGCGGAAGCGGCTACGATGCTGCTGCGATATACGGAGCTGTAAGCGCTTCTGCCGATCTCGCTGGCATACGGAAATGAAGAGTTCTCCAAAACGGAGCAGGATAAGCTCGTTTTGGAGAACTTTTTGGTATCTTCCCTACGATCAGAAGTGTTTAGCTGATAATAATGCCTGCATTCTGCAAATCAATGCAGGCTTGAGGACAACTCCAGACCTCCTGCAGCGTCATCATTATGAAAAATGAAGATACAGTTCTCCAAAAATAGAGCAATTGTCAGATAATTGGAGAACCTGCCTCTGCCGTTTCTTTCCCGCAGCCCAAGGATCTCTTTTTCCATCAAAAATTAACTTGTTTGGACGGCTCATATAAGGTAATATTAAGTGTGGTGCGGAATCGGCACCTGTATTTTATCGTTGTTTGAAGAAAGGCGAGACACCATGACAGAATTCAGACTTATTTTCAAGGACCCGGCTGCATATGCCGATAAA
>JAFZRG010000071.1 GCA_017619985.1 Bacillota bacterium
GACCCTGAAAAAGGCGCAGGAAGCCATGGCGGCCATCCCCATCATCCCCTGCACGGCCTGCGATTACTGCGCGAAGGTCTGCCCGATGAACATCGGCATCTCGGGCACGTTCAGCGCGCGCAACCGGCTGACGGTCTACGACAACCTGAAGAACGCCAAGGACAACGAGGACTGGCTCGTGAAGGGTCACGGCAGGGCGAGAGCGAACGAATGCATCCGGTGCGGCGCCTGCATGGAAGTCTGCCCGCAGCACCTGCAGATCCCCGACCTGCTGACCGAGTGCTGCAAAGCGCTGGAGATCGAATAGGAGGAGAGCTATGGATAAATACGTTTGCGGCGCCTGCGGCTACGTCTATGACCCCGAGCAGGGCGACCCGAAGAACAAAGTCGAACCCGGCACGGCTTTCGAGGACATCAAAGGCCTCTACATGTGCCCCATCTGCGGTCTGGGCAAGGCCGTGTTCAAGAAACTGGAGGAGTAGGCTATGAGAAGAAAAGACAGAGAAGTGACCGATTTTTCCGCCATCATAGGCATCATCGGCGCATGCCCCATCGTACGCATCGGTCTGGCTGACGGGGACTTTCCGTACATCGTGCCGGTTAACTTCGCGTATGAAGTCGAGGGGGAGCAGATCTATCTGTACATCCACAGCGCGAAAGCCGGCCGTAAATTCGGACTGATGCAGAAGAACGGCAAGTGCTCGTTCGAGATGGACGTGTTCGGCGGGGTCATCGCGATGCCCGAAAAGAAGGATTCCACGACCATCTACCACAGCGTGATGGGCGAAGCCGAGATCGAATTCCTGGAAGGGGATGACGCCTACCGCGGCGCGCAGAAACTGATGGACCGCTACGACGCGACCCGCACGGCTCCCTTCAACGAAGCAGCCGTACCCAACACCTGCTTCGCGCGCCTGAAGGTGACGCAGATCGCCGCAAAGGCCAATAAGGGACCCGACCACGCGTAAAATGTGAACATAGAAGGAGTACACACCATGGAAAAGACACCCAAGATCGGCATCCTCCGCTGGGAGGAGGGCAAAGTCGAAAAAGGCCTGCTGCAGCTGGAGGAGCTGTCCGGCAATTCCACGAATCCGGCGTCCTATCCGTTTCCGGTCGAGATGGTACACGTGCCCGGCGCCTGCATGGATACGATCCTGCGGCACCCGGATCCTGTCATTAAACAGCGCATGATCGACGCGGCAAAGGAGATGCAGTCCCACGGGGTCAAAGCCATCTTCGGCAGCTGCGGGTTCAACGCGATCTGGCAGAAGGACATGGCTGCGGCGCTGGATATCTCCGTCTGCATGTCCGCCATCCTGCAGGTCCCGTTCGTGCAGCAGACCATCGGTCCGGACCGCAAAGTGCTGGTGGTCACGGCCAACGCCGGCGCGCTGACCCAGGAGCACTTCGAGAGCTGCGGCGTCTACAAAGACCGCTGCAACTACGTCGTCGCAGGCCTGGAGAGTTGTCCTGAATGGAACAAGCAGTACGATACGCCGGACATCCCCTACGACATGGAGTATCTGGAGCAGGAGATCCTAACCGCGATCGACGTGGCCGCCAAGAGCGACCCTGCCATCGGCGCCATCGTCCTGGAATGCACGGATCTGCCGCCGTATCAGAAAAAGATCAGCGAGGTGACGGGCCTGCCCGTCTACAGCATCAACACGATGATCGGCTACGCCGCGCTGATGCTGGGCGAGATCGAAATGTTCTGAAGCGCAATAAAAAAGAGGCCTGCGGGCCTCTTTTTGTTGTGCTTTAAAGCTCCGTATACCGCAGCAGCATCGTGGCGGCTTCCGCCCGGGTGAGCCCGGCGTGCGGCAGGATCTTTCCGTTGTATCCGCCCATGATGCCCTGCTCCGAAGCCCAGGAGAGCGCGTCTCTGCAGAAGGCCGAGATGCGGTCCGCGTCGGCGTAGGCTGCGAGGGTCCCGTCGGGATCCTTCGCTTCGCCTTTTGCCAGCCGGAACAGGTACAGCGCGAACATCTGGCGGGGGATGTTCGCGTCCGGTGCGAACGTCGCGTCTTCCGGCAGCGTGATCCCGTTATCCTCCGCCCATTTCAGGGCCGGCGCGTACCACAGGCTGCCTGCCGGGACTTCCGGAACGGCCTTGTCCGTGCGCAGGTTATAGACCATCTGGAGCGCCTGGGCGTAGGTGAGCGTGCTCTGCGGTGCAAACGTATCCGCCGCGGTGCCGCGCATCAGATCGGCGCGGTAAGCGCCCAGCACGTGCGGATAGAACCAGTCTTTGACGGTCACGTCCTTGAACGGCATGCCCAGATAAGCCGAAGACGTGCCGGCCTTATCGCCGATGACGTTTTTCCAGGGATTTTCCGCGCGGGGATCGCTCGGGTCCCAGCCGTTGTCCTGCTCCGCGGAGATCTGGGAGAGGAGCGTGTCCGGCTTGCCGAGGGGTCCGGGGCTGTCCGCGTCGTAGACGGTCACCTTCGTGCCCTGCGGGCAGTTGTCGAAGACCCACTTGGCGTCGGCGGTCTGCAGCCGCACGCAGCCCAGCGAGGCGGAGCCGCCGAGCGCGTTGTATTCGTACGTCATGAGGGTCGACGGGTCTTTCTTTTTATAGCAGATGGAATGGAACAGGATGGCGCCGTTGAAGCGGGTCGCGTACTGCCCGTACGAACCGTCCGCCATATACATCCACGCAGCGCGGTTCGAGATCGAAAACGTGCCCGGCGGGGTCTCGCAGCCGGCTTTTCCGGTGGAGGCGACCATGGCGCGCACGGGGATGCTGTAATACCCGGCGGGGTCCAGCCCGTAGACCGTGACGCAGTTGGCCCTGCGGTTGACCAGGATATAGTAGGGCGAGCCGTTGTTCTTCGTCGCTGCCGCCGTTTCGGGACCTGCCGCGAAGGCGGGCGCCGCGCAGAGGGCAACCAGCAGGACGGCGATCAGGATGCAGAATAGCTTTTTCATGAGACCTCCTGTCGAGCGACGGAAAAAGGACACAATGTACCTGTCCCCGTGTGCTCTTATTTTACTACAATTTATGCTTGTTTGGACGGCTCATATAAGGTAATATTAAGTGTGGTGCGGAATCGGCACCTGTATTTTATCGTTGTTTGAAGAAAGGCGAGACACCATGACAGAATTCAGACTTATTTTCAAGGACCCGGCTGCATATGCCGATAAA
>JAFZRG010000072.1 GCA_017619985.1 Bacillota bacterium
CATGGGCGACGTCATCATCAAGGAGATCCCGTCGTGCATGGGACTGCAGGAAGCGGAGGATTTCGCGATCCACATTCTCCAGCAGGAGACCATCAAAGCTGCGGATATCCAGCTGAAGCGCGAAGAACTCACGAGCAATGCGTGCAAGGCGGCCGTCAAGGGCGGAGAACGCCTGGACATGGCAGAGATGAAGGAACTGTTCCTGAGCCTCGACCGCTGTGAGAACCCGTTCAGCTGTCCGCACGGACGGCCGACGCTCATCCGCTTCAGCCAGAGCGACCTCGAGCGCCAGTTCAAGAGAAAATAGCCCATGAAAGTCCTGTTTTTAACGGGTCCAACAGCCTGCGGAAAAACAGAATACGCCATACGGGTTGCGCAGGATCTGGACGGTGAGATCGTTTCCGCCGATTCCATGCAGATCTACAAATACATGGATATCGGGAGCGCCAAGCCGACGCCGGAAGAACGCGCGCAGGCGGTGCACTGGCTCGTGGACGAGATCGATCCGAAGACGCCGTTCAACGTCGCATCTTACCAGCAGAAGGCGCGCGCCTATATCGAAGAGATCGCCGGGCGCGGCAAACTGCCCACCGTGAGCGGCGGCACGGGGCTTTACATCAACGCGCTGCTCTACGATATGGATTTCTCCGCGCCGGAGGGCGACGATGCGTTCCGGCAGCAGGTGCTTGCCGAATGCGGCGGTGACCCGCAGAAAGTCCACGAACGCCTGAAAATGCTCGATCCGGACGCAGCAGAGGCCATCCATCCCAACAACGTCAAGCGCATGCTGCGGGCCATCGAACGCCTGGAGCACGGCGAGGACAAACTGGCGCCGTTCACCGCGGTCGAAACACCGTATCCGGACTATGACAGCCTGCTGATCGGCCTGGACAGAGACCGCGGAGAACTATACGGCCGGATCAACAGACGGGTCGATAAGATCCTGGAGACCGGCCTGGAGGACGAAGTCCGCAGCCTGATGGACATGGGCTTCACCTCTGCGGACATCGCGATGAAAGGCATCGGCTATAAAGAAGTGATAGACTGCCTGCAGGAAGGAAAACCTGCGGCGGACGCGGCGGAACTTATCCGCAAAAATACCCGGCATTACGCGAGGCGCCAGCTGATCTGGCTGCGGCGCTATCCGCAGATGCACTGGGTCACGCTGAAGGGCGACGCCTTCGACGAAACGGCATATTCCGACATGATGCAGCTGATCGAACCATGGCTGATGAACGAAAAGTAAGGGTCCACAACAAATCGGACAAACCCGATAACGTCGTGGCCAGGGAAAACGAAATATTCGAGGAATGCGAGGCCATTGAAAAGACCCTGCCCGGATGGATGCGGGGTTACTTTATGTACCTGCGCAACGGCGTACTGCCCATGACGCGGCTTTCGTACCTGCGGGAACTGCGCTTTTTCCTGCGCTATCTTCTGAAGGAGACCGAACTGCAGGAAAAGTACGAGGATATCAGGAAGATCCAGCCGGCCGATCTCGACGCGATCGCCGCACCCGACGTCAATCTGTTCATCGACTACTGCAGGCGGTATAAGGTTGAAGATGAGAAGGGCAACGTGACCGTCTACGAGAACGGAAACGCGGCGCTGGCGCACAAGAAATCCGCGGTTTCCGTGTTCTTCAAATACCTGTACCGCGATGGACTCATGGAGAAGAACATCACGGACGGTTTCGACCCGATCCGTCTGCCCAAACCCGGCGAACGGGTCATCAAGGCGCTGCAGGACGATGAAGTCATGCGCATGCTCGACGCGGTCGTCACCGGAGACGGCCTGACGGACAAGGAAAAGCAGTTCTGGGAGAAGACGAAGTACCGCGACAAGCTGATGCTGCTTCTTCTGGTCACGTACGGGCTGCGTCTTTCCGAGATGCAGCAGCTCAACCTGAGCTCGTTCAACTTCGAACGCGGCGAATTCAAGATCTACCGCAAGCGCGGCAAGGAATCCGTGATGCCGATCAACAACACGATCACCGAGGCCTTCGACGAATACGTGAACCTCGAGCGCGCGAAGGAAGACACGCTGGAAGAAGAGAACAAGGACGCGCTGCTGCTGTCGCTGCGCGGCACCCGGCTGACGGACCGGCAGATCCGCGAAGTCGTCAAGAAATATACCTCGATCACGATGGGCACGAGCAGGCGTCAGGGCTACAGCCCGCATAAACTGAGAGCTACGGCCGCGACGTCCCTCATCGGGCGGGGCAATTCCATTTACGACGTGCAGGAACTCCTCGATCACGACAACGTGACCACGACGCAGCTGTACGCGGCGCATAAGCTCAACACCAAGCGCGAGCTCATCAAGAATTTCGAGTGGGGCGAAGACCTGGAGCGAAATGACACCGACTCGTAAACAACTGAATATCCTCGACCGCAATGTGCCGGCAAGGGCGCTCATCTTCAGCCTGGTCATCCCCAGCTTTATCGAAGAACTCGGACAGATCCTGACGATGTACGTCGATACGGCCATGGTCGGAAGGCTCGGCGTGGCCGCATCCGCTGCCATCGCGGTCAACCATCCGATCGTGATGCTGACGAACGGCTTCAATTTCGGGCTTGCGATCGGTTTTTCCGTCATGATCGCGCGCTTTATCGGAGAAAAACATCTGGAGGACGCGCGGGAGGTCATGCGGAACGCCATGTTCCATATCCTGTGGTTCGGCGGGCTGCTGACGGTGCTCTACATCTTCGTGATCGCTCCGAATTTCGCGCGCTGGATGAACGCGGACCCGTCGATCTGGGCGGATGCCGGGGCTTATACCATGAACCTGGGCGTGACGCGCATGTTCCTGGCCATGCTGTCCATCAACAGCAATCTGCTGCGCGGCATGGGCGATACGAGAAGACCGATGTTCTGCAATATCCTGCACAACGTGGTCAACGTGCTGTTCAACTATCTGCTGATCTATCCGACGCGGACGATCACGCTGCTCGGCATGCAGATGACCATGATCGGCGCAGGCAGAGGCGTGGCAGGCGCGGCCATGGGCACATCGCTCGCGAACATCTGCAGCGCGTCGCTCTCCATGTACTTCGTGCTGCGCAAAGATAATCTCGTGACGTTCGACCGCAAGCGCATCATCGGGTTCAACGGCCCGCTGCTGCGGAGAACGTACCGGCTGGGCATTCCCATCGCACTGGAGCGCCTCGTGCTCAGCACGGGTCAGCTTGCGACGACAAGAATGCTCGCAGGCCTCGGAAACACCGTCGTTGCGGCGCACAGCTACGCCAATACGGCCGAATCGGTCTGCTACATGCCGATCAACGGGTTCGGCGTGGCGGCGACGACGATCGTCGCGCAGTGGCTCGGCGCAGGTGATCCGAAGAAAGCGATCGAACTGGGCGACAAATGCGTGAAATACGCCTGCCTGGTCATGGCAGTGTGCGCGGTGCTGATGTTCATCTTCGCGCCGCAGCTGATCGGCGTGTTCACCACGGATCAGCAGGCGATCTCCATGGCGTCGCAGGCATTGCGCGTACAGGCCTTCGCGGAACTGTTCGTCGCCGTCGCCAACACTGTGAGCGGCATCCTGCGCGGCGCGGGCGATACGAAGTTCTCGTCGCTGCTGTCCATGATCGGCATGTGGGGCGTGCGCGTGCCGCTTGCCTATATCCTGATCCATTTCTTCGGGTTCTCGCTGCTGGGCGTCTGGTTCCCGATGGCGCTCGACTGGACGATGCGCTGCCTGCTGATGACGATACGCTACAAGCGCGGCAAGTGGCTGAACGTCTGGAAACCCGCATAATTACCGCAAATTTGATCTGAAACTCATGAACCAACTGACCTACGATTATCTGAATAAACAGTTCGGCATCGATGCCGACATCCTGCAGCGCACGGAGATCGCGGAGAGCAAGCTCGCGTGCGTCTTCTCGGACCTGGACGACATCCAGACCTTCAATCAGTATAAGGTGCTGCATCATTTCCAGGAAGCGCGCATCAACGACCAGCACTTCGCCTGGAACACGGGCTACGGCTATGACGACGTGGGCCGGGCGGCCCTCGAACAGCTCTACGCGGACGTGTTCGGCGCAGAAGCAGGACTCGTGCGCCCGACGATCGTGAACGGTACGCACGCACTGGCTTCTGTCTATCTGGGCCTGCTTCGTCCCGGAGATGAGCTCATCTACTGCAACGGTGACCCGTACGACACCATGCAGACCGTGATCGGCCTGAAAGGGGAGGCGTACGGCAATCTGAAGGAATTCGGCGTTGCATATAAGCAAGTGGATCTGCTGCCCGGCGGAAAGGTGGATCTCGAGGGCGTCAAGGCTGCGATCGGTCCCAAAACGAAGATCTGCGCGCTGCAGCGTTCGAGAGGCTACGCGTTCCGCAACGCCATGACCATCCCGCAGATCGAAGAATGGGCGGCTGCCTGCAAATCGGTAAAGCCGGACGTCATCTGCATGGTCGACAACTGCTACGGCGAATTCACGGACGTGAAGGAGCCGGTGGAAGTCGGCGCGGACATCATGGCCGGGTCCCTGATCAAGAACCCCGGCGGCGGACTGGCGCTCTCGGGCGGCTACATCGTCGGCAGGAAAGATCTCGTCGACAAGGTCGCGACCCGGGTCACGAGCCCCGGGATAGGAGGGGAGTGCGGTCTGACGTTCGGCCAGACGCGCAGCATGTTCCAGGGACTGTTCATCGCCCCCCGCGTGACCATGGGCGCCGTGAAAGGCGCGGCGCTCTGCGCGCAGGTGTTCGCGGATCTCGGCTACGAAGTCTGCCCGGGTCCGTCGGAACCGAGGAACGATATCGTCGAGGCGGTCAAGCTGGGAACGAAGGAGGCGGTCTGCGCGTTCTGCGAAGGCGTGCAGGCGGCGGCTCCGATCGATTCCTACGTGACCCCGGTGCCCTGGGATATGCCCGGGTATACCGACCAGATCATCATGGCGGCGGGGGCGTTCGTCGGCGGAAGTTCCATCGAACTGTCCGCGGACGCGCCGATGCGGGAACCGTATATCGTCTTCTTCCAGGGCGGCATCACGTACGAACACGCGAAATTCGGCGTGATCAAGGCGCTGCAGACGCTGAAGGACAGGGGACTGGTGAAGTAGGGGAGAGCGTTCACTCTGTCATGAGCCTCTTTGGACGCCACCCCTCGGGATAAAGCCTGAAACTCCGGTATCTGCCGGAGTTTTTGATTGTGAAAAATCTTTGCAAAAAGTTTGAAATAATGCTTGCAAAAGAACAAATGTTCTGTTACTATAGAGGTGCGAACAAATGTTTCTTTTGAAAAGAGGGAACGTAAAATGACGAAACACAGGAAGTACAGAGTAGCCAATAAAGCAAGATTCACAGCGTTCTTCGCAGTCGCGATCATTGCGCTGGCTTTCATCATCAGCAGCGCGCTCGGATTCAATACCGCCTCCGGCGCAAGCACGCAGCAGTACGTACAGATCAAGGTCCAGTCCGGCGATACGCTCTGGACGCTTGCACAGGAATACGGTCCGTCCGATATGGACGTACGCAACGTCATCTATGAGATCTGCCGTCTGAACGGGATCACGGCAGCGGACCTGCAGGCAGGTCAGTACATCACGATCCCGACGGAGCTGTAGACTTCCCGGCTTCGGACAGTCGTATACATTTCATGTGAAAAGCGGCGGATGTTTCTGCTGCTTTTCTGTATTTCGGGAGGATTTGGATTATAATATTGATATAGATATTCAGAACCCGAGGAGGTCAACATGAGAGTATTCATCAGCGCAGACATCGAAGGCACCGCTTTTACGACGGTATGGCCGGAGACAGATAAAGGAGAACTGGATTATCCCGCGGCGGCACATCAGATGACCATGGAGGTCAAAGCAGCCTGCGAAGGCGCCATCGCGGCCGGCGCGGACTATATCGTGGTCAAAGACGCCCATGACACCGGACGCAACATCGACCTGAACGAACTGCCGAAGTGTGTGGAGGTCATCCGTTCCGGCAACGGCAGCCCGAGGACCATGGTCGAAGGCATCGAGGCAGGTTTCGATGCGGCGATGTTCATCGGCTATCATTCGGCAGCCGGAAAGATCGGCAATCCCTTGTCCCACACGTTCACGACGAAGACGACACAGGTGCTGCTGAACGGCGAAGACTGCTCAGAATTCATGATCTTCAGCTGGTGCGCGGCGTATTACGGCGTGCCGACGGTCTTCCTGTCCGGCGATAAGATGCTGACGGAGGACAGCCTGCACCTGCACCCGATGCTCAAAACGGTCTGGGCCAAGGACGGCTTCGGAGGGTATACCAGATGCCGCCAGCCGCAGCTCGTCTGTGATCTGATCCGCAAAGGAACGGAAGAAGCCCTGAAGCAGGATCTGAGCAAAGCCATGTGCGAACTGCCGAAGCATTTCGACCTGCAGATCTCCTATAAAGAACACCGAGATGCCGCGAGAAACAGTAATTATCCCGGCTTCGAACTGGTCGATTCTCATACGATACGCATGCAGACCGATGATTTCTATGAATTTCTTCGCTGTGTGCCGTTCGTATTCTAAAGACATATCTTAAGGAGGAAAACCCATGCGTGTATTCATCAGCGCGGATATCGAAGGAACTGCTTTTACGACCGTATGGCCCGAAACAGGCAAAGGCCAGGAGGATTATCCCGCGGCAGCGCGCCAGATGACCCTGGAGACCAAGGCTGCCTGCGAAGGCGCGATCGCTGCAGGTGCCGATTATATCCTGATCAAGGACGCTCACGGCAGCGGCCGCAACATCGACCCCAATGCGATCCCGGCTTGCGCGGAGATCCTCCGCGGCTGGTCCGGCGGGCCGCTGGCCATGGTCGAAGGCATAGACGAAAGCTTCGACGCGGCGGTCTTCATCGGATATCATTCGGCGGCCGGCAAGATCGGCAATCCCTTGTCACACACCTACAGCACCGCTACGACGCAGGTCAGACTGAACGGTGAAGACTGTTCGGAATTCAAGCTTTACAGCCTGTGTGCCGCCAGTTTCGGTGTACCGACGGTCTTCCTGTCGGGCGATAAGATGCTCACGGAAGACAGCAAGGATCTGCATCCCATGCTGAAGACGGTCTGGGCGAAGGATGGATTCGGCGGATACACCAGGTGCCGCCAGCCCCAGCTGGTCTGCGACCTGATCCGTCAGGGCGTGGAAGAGGCTCTGAAGCAGGACCTCGGAAGGGCACTGTGCAAGATCCCGGAAAAGTTCGTTCTGGAACTTTCCTATAAAGAACACAGGGACGCGGTTTGCAACAGCAATTATCCGGGTTTCAAACTGATCGATTCGCACACCATCCGCATGGAGACGGAGGATCTGTTCGACGTGCTGCGCTGCGTGCCGTTCATATTCTAAGAGGGCGTTTGCCCTGCTGTTCTCTCTCTAGAACATTTGTTCGCAGGCGAGAAATAGATTATGAAAGTGTATATGGGGTACCGGGATGAAATGTCCATATTGTAATAATGAAATGGAATGCGGTTGGATCCAAAGCAATAAACAGGTCTTCTATACAAACTCAGAAACTTATCTGCCGATTCCAATCGCTAAAAAGGACGATATCAAGTTGACCGCTAACAGGATCTCCCCGGCAAAATGTTATGCATGGAATTGCCGGTCATGCCGGAAGATCATCATCGACTATCAGGAAGACCAGATCAAGAGATAACAGATCACTGCGGCAGAAGATATCCAGGCAAAATTTATCGTGTAACAGGCAATTTAAGGCAAGAGCCTGAAACAGAAACGATTTTAAAGGTATAAGATATCGATGAACCAAAAAAAATCGCTTAAATCGCCGATTTTTGGCCTTGTTCCTCGAAACCGTTGAAATTTCAACGGTTTCGAGGAACGCGCCTTAGACGAGGACCACATAAGGAGGAAAAATGGCTAAATTTACGGATCATCTTACGGGTGACTTCGATCAGATCGTACAATTCATCCATGAAGACCTGTGGCAGCAGAGCGCGTCGATCAGTCTGGAAGAAACGTACGAGACGACCATAGATGACAAGCGTATTGAACAGAGAGTCTACGAGAGATTCAGTTATACCGGAGGCAATCGTGCAAGCCTGAACGTGCTGTTCACGGAAACGGAAGACGGAGCAGACGTGTGCGGGATCGCGACAGGAGGAAGCCAGGCAGTATTCTGGAAAATCAATACCTGGGGAGAAGCCGCATTTCTGGAAACTCTCGAAAGTGCCGTAAACCGTTGGAAATCCAACGCGGGGGGCTGATCGGTCCACATAGTATTATCTATTCCCAAAACTGTGATTTTAGGAATAGTTACATCTTTGAGATCCATCTCCCCCGTCGGGCAGTGAATCTTCAAAATCTTAAAGAAACGAAATTTATTTACGGTCAACTATACCTTGAACAATAAATAACACCCG
>JAFZRG010000008.1 GCA_017619985.1 Bacillota bacterium
AATCCGTCGAGCCATAAGCGCGCAGACTATCTGCAGAAAGCCTGCGATATCCTGCTGCGGCATAAGGCGCCGGAAACGGTGTGCGGCACAGTGCGCAACATCGGCCGCGAAGGGGAATGCTGCGCGATCATGACCCTGCAGGAACTGCGCGATACGATGGTCGATATGTTCACGACGGTCTTCATCGGCAATTCGCAGACGAAAAACATCGGCGGCCGCATGGTGACCCCGAGAGGATACAAACATGACTAAACTCTGTATTTTTGCAGGAACAAGCGAAGGAAAACAGCTTGCGGAATCCCTGGCGGGAAGAGGCGTGCAGATGACGGTCTGCGTGGCGACGGAATACGGAGAGGTATCGTTCGGTCAGCTGCAGGACTGCACCGTTCTGGCAGGACGCATGCCGAGAGAAGAGATCGAAGCGATGCTCCGGAGAGAAGGATTTGCAGCTGTCGTCGACGCGACGCATCCGTATGCCGAACACATCACGGAAAGCATATGCAGTGCGGCAGAAGCGACAGGTACGCCATACATCCGGTTGCTGCGCGAAAGCACGGCCTCGGAAGAGGACGGCGTGTTCGTCGCCGACACGGCGGAATGCATCGCTTTCCTGAAAACGACCGAAGGAAACGTCCTGCTTACGACAGGCAGCAAAACGCTGCCGCAGTATTGCGAAGACGCCGCTCTGAAAGAACGGATCTATGCCCGGGTGCTTCCGCTGGAAGACTCGATCAGAATCTGCGGGGAATGCGGGCTTTCCGCAGACCGCATCCTGGCGGTCAAAGGACCGTTCAGCCGCGACATGAACGCCGCTATGCTGAAAATGGTGAAGGCGGAATGGATGGTCACGAAGGATACGGGAAGCGCCGGCGGGTATGAGGATAAGATCGCTGCCGCGAAGGAATGCGGCGCGAAGGCTGTCATCATCGGCAGACCGGTCGAGAAAGAAGATGGTTTTTCTCTGGAAGAAACCGTTTCTTTGCTCGAAGAAAAACTGCAGCTCGCTCCGAAACGCAAGAAGGTCGTCATGGTCGGCATCGGCATGGGTACGGAAGGAACGCTGACGGGGGAAGGGAAGAAAGCGATCGAAGAGGCGGATGTGCTCCTCGGCGCGCAGCGCATGCTGGAAGGCGTCAAACCGGCCCATAGCCGCAAGTTCACCGCCATTGCCGCAACAGATATCGCCGACGTGATCGAACGCGAAAACGGGCCGTTTTTTGCGGTCCTGTACTCCGGCGATACAGGCTTCTACAGCGGCGCGAAGAGCCTTTCCGAAACGTTGAAGGATCGCGGCATCGACGCGGACGTGACGATCCTTCCCGGCATCGGCAGCCTTTCGTATTTCTGCGCGAAGCTCGGCCGCACCTGGCAGGACGTCAAGGTGGTCAGCCTGCACGGACGCGACACGGATCTCGTGCGCTGCGTAAAGGAGAACCCGGCGGTCTTTACGCTGCTCGGAGGACAGACCGGTGCACAGGATGCGCTGAACCGGCTGAAGGATGTCGGCCTCGGCGGGTTAAAGGCTTACGTAGGACAGAAACTCGGATATGAAGCCGAAGCGATCGTTTCTGGAACGGTCGAAGAACTGGCAGCAGGAGCTTACAATCCTCTGAGCGTTCTCCTCGTCGAGAATCCTGCCTGGAAGTCTTATCCGGTCACGCACGGTATCGCGGACGACGCGTTCACCCGCGCGGACGTTCCTATGACGAAGCAGGAGATCCGCAGCGTCACGCTGTCGAAGCTCCGGCTGACGAAAGGGGCTGTCGTCTGGGACATCGGGTCCGGAAGCGGATCCGTTTCCGTGGAGTGCGCTCTTCAGGCGTCTGAAGGTCACGTCTACGCGATCGAAAAAGAGAAAGACGCCGTCGACTTGACCTGCGCGAACATGGAGAAGTTCTGTATCTGCAACATGTCGGTCATAGAAGGGGAGGCACCGGATGCGCTCGCGGATCTGCCTGCGCCGACGCACGCTTTCATCGGCGGGAGCACGGGCAATCTCAAGGAGATCCTGGCGGTGCTGCTTGAAAAGAACCAGCACGTCCGCATCGTTGCCAACGCTGTGACGATGGAGACGGCAGCGGAACTGAGCGAAGCTGCTAAGGAGTTCGCTTACAGCGATATCTGCTGCGTCAACGTCAGCCGCGGCCGTAAAATGGGCCGCTATCATCTGATGACGGCGCAGAATCCTGTCTATATCGTAACGATGCAGAACTGAAACATAATAAGAAAAGCGCGGATCGCATCCGCGCTTTTTGATTTCTTATAATCTATTCCACAGGGATCTTCGAAAGATCCGTCCGCCATAGCCTCCGCAGCATCAGCATCTGGAAGAGCAGGGAGAAGCCTTCGGCCAGCGGGAACGCATACCAGACGCCCATGACGCCGATGGCTTTGCTCAGGATGTACGCAGCAGGAACGATGATCACGAGCTGGCGGAGCAGGGACGTGAACAGCGAGTAGATGCCGCGGCCCGTCGCCTGGAACAGGGTCCCGGTGATGATACCGATCGCCGCGAACGGGAAGCACAGCGAGATCGTGCGAAGCGCTTTCATACCGACGTTGAGCAGGTCGCCCTCGGCCTTGAACAACGCCATGAGCTTGTCCGGGATCGTCTGGAAGATGACCAGACCGACGATCATGATGCACAGCGCGAGGATCATGCCGATCTTGTAGGCCTGCATCAGGCGCCTGCGGTTGCGGGCGCCGTAGTTGTAGCCCATGATGGGCATCAGTCCGTGGTTCATGCCGAAGACGGGCATGAAGACGAAGCTCTGGAGTTTGAAGTAGACGCCCAGGACGGCGACAGCCGCCTCCGAAAAACCGATGAGGATCGCGTTCAGGCAGATCGTCATGACGGAGCCGATGGACTGCATCACCATGGAGGGCAGACCGACCTGGTAGATATCTTTGATCGTCCGTCCGCTCAGAGCGAACCGCCCGTATTTCACTTTGACGGGCAGATCCAGACGGCGCATGAAGATGTTCGCGATCAGGAAGCAGACTGCCTGTCCAGTCACTGTCGCAATCGCTGCTCCCGCAACGCCGAGCGCCGGGAATCCGAAATAACCGAAGATCATGATCGGGTCAAGGATGATGTTCGTGACCGCGCCGGAAAGCATGCACCACATCGGCGCGATCATATTTCCGCCGGCCTGCATGATCTTTTCCATGGAGGAAGAACACAGAGCAAAGAGGGAACCGATGCACACGATGGAGCAGTAGGTGACGGCGGGTTCGATCAGGGTCGGATTATCGGAGAACGCCATGGCGAACGGACGGCTGCCGAAAAAGCCGAACAACAGGAAGAGGATCCAGTGACAGAGCGCCAGGAACAGACCGTGTTCCGCCGCGTTCTGCGCCGCTTCCAGGTCCTTGGCGCCGAGTCTTCTGGAGATCAGCGATGACAGACCGATGCTGGCGCCGACACCGACAGAGATGTTGATGAGCTGGATGGGATAGACGAGGGAGACGGCGGACAGCGCGTATTCGCCGAGCCTCGACACAAAAATACTGTCCACGATGTTGTACAGGGCCTGTACGAGCATGGAGAACATCGAGGGCAGCGACATTTCTATGATGAGCGGCAGCATGGGTTTCGTGCCCATGCGCAGCGTGTTTTCATTATTGATGGCATTGTCGTTCATGGACGGCATTCTATCATCTGTATGAGTTCAAAGTCAAGTTGCACACTTTCCCTGCGTTGTGATATGATTATTCCAGAAATTGAGAGAGGAGTGATACCAATGGGTAGACACGGTACGATAGCAGGAAGAAAAGCGGCTCAGGACTCCAAAAGGGCTGCGGTCTTCACGAAATACGCAAGACTGATCACAGTCGCGGCGAAGGCGGGCGGCGACCCGGATTACAACCCCTCGCTGCGTCAGGCCATCGATAAGGCCAAGGGCATCGGCATGCCCAACGACAACATCACCAGAGCCATCAAGAAGGGTACGGGTGAACTGGGCGGCGAATCCTACGAGACCATCAATTTCGAAGGATACGGCGCGGGCGGCGTGGCCGTCATCATCGAGACCCTCACCGACAACAGGAACAGAACGACGGCAAGCGTCAAGCACGCCTTCGATAAATATAACGGCAACCTCGGCGTTCCCGGATGCGTTTCCTACATGTTCTCCCGCAAGGGCGTCTTCCTCTTCGACAAGGAAGAGGGCGTTACGGAGGACCAGCTGATGGAAGTGGCTCTCGAAGCAGGCGCTGACGACATCGTCGAATACGAAGACAGCTTCGAAGTCGTGTGCGAACCGGATGCTTTCACCGCCGTTTCCGACGCGCTGAAGGAAGCGGGGATCAACCCCATGGAAGCTGACGTCGAAATGGTTCCCTCCGTCGAGAGCACTCCCACGGATGCTTCGGCGATCAAGAACCTGAAGAAAATGATCGAGATCCTGGAAGACGATGACGACGTGCAGAAGGTCTATACGAACTGCACGATCGATCTTTACGAAGAATAGACTGTGTTGTCCTGGGGTGTGCGTTAAGACTGTTAATTCAACCTACAGCATCACATCGGGATTCCGGACGTCGTGTCCGCAAGTATGTCAGGCCTCCTTTGCAGTGGAAGGCAGAACACGGATCGCAGGAGACCCACCTATCTTTCGATAGGGCGTGAATTAGAGTCTGACGGCACTCTGGGCTTCTTTAGTCGAGGCATGGCGGATTTTGACCTGAAAAGAACGATAGAACTTGCAAAGAAGGGGGACGAGGAGGCATTCTCTTCCCTCATTTGTCGTGTCCAGAATTCCGCGTATTCCATCGCGTACCGCTATATGGAAAACGACGCGGACACCCGGGACGCCATGCAGGAAGCATTCATCAAGATGTACCGCAATCTCGGCTCATTCAAGGGCGACAGCAGTTTCGAGACGTGGTTCACGCGCATATTGATCAACTGCTGTCTCGACGAACTGCGCAAGCGAAAAAGCAGTCCCGGATGGGAAGATATCGACGACCACTACGATCTGGCGGATCACGAAGCCGGGACGGAAGAGCAGGTCCTGAAAAAAGAAAGGCAACGGGCGGTGACGGAGGCCATACGCCAGTTGCCTGAAGAAGCCCGGAACATCATCATTCTGCGGGAGTTCCGGGGACTGAGCTACGAGCAGCTGGCAGACGTGCTGGACCTGGAGCCGGGAACGGTGAAATCCAGGCTGAACAGGGCGAAACAAAAATTAAAAGAAATTTTATCAGAAAGTTTGGAACAAAATTCGATTTGGGACGTCTAACAGGTAAATGGACGAATTGCGACTTGAAAAATTAATAGAAGAGACACTTTCGACCATGGATCCCGTAGAGGTTCCGGAAGACCTGCATTTCGACGCCGCGAAGATCATGAGGCTGGCGAAGATGCAGGAGGAAGAGGAGGCGGAAAGAGCTCCCGCTCCTGTTTCGTTCCTGGATCGAATGCGGGAGACCTTCCGAAGCCGCAGCTGGACGAGATACGCCGCCGCAGCGGCCGCTTTTGTCGTTGTTCTGGGAATTTACGGTATGACGAGAGGCGGATCGGACGTTCCGCCTGTTCCCGGGAGCGATCCCGGACAGATCGCAGTGATCGACGATCCGACTGTTCCTACTACGCCGCCGGATGACCCTGTCCAGACAGAAGACCCCGTTCAGTCCGAAGACCCTGTTACGCCCGAAGTTCCGGACGAGCCCCAGCAGCCTGAAGATCCCGAGACCGTACCCGCTCCCGTCGTGACCCCGCAACAGCCCACGCAGTCCGCGCAGAATCCGCCCAAACCGAAGCCGCCGGCACCGAAGCCTCCTGCGGAGGAGCAGACGCAGCAGCCCGGCACGGAAACGGAAGGACCGGACATCGTCGAAGAACCCGTAGAGGAGGAACCCGACGAAGTGGACAATCCGACGGAATACGCGGGCGGCAACGAGATCGATCCGGACGAAGAACCGCAGAATCCGCCGGAAGGACAGGGGGAAGAACCTGCCGGACCGGAAGAACCGGGCGAAGAACCCGACGATCCCGAAGAGAACATCTACGAAAACATGCTGACGGAAGCGCTGCAGGATGAGGAATTCGCAGCGGATTTTGCTGCGGAAGACAAAGGATTCGGACACAATATCCGGTCCGTGGAAGATGTACCTGATGGCACTGAGTTTATGGTATACTTTTATGAGAACGAGGAAGAAGCTGCTTCCGGCACCGTAAACGAAGACGACATCAGGAGCATCCTATGGAAGAAAGAATCGTTATAATTGACGGCAACAGTCTGGTCAACAGGGCTTATTATGCCATTCAGAGACCGATGATGACGAAAGATGGGCTGTACACGCAGGGCGTGTACGGCTTTCTTTCTATGCTGCAGAAGATACGGAAAGACTATAGACCCACGCACATGCTCGTCGCGTACGACCGCAAGGCGCCGACGTTCCGCCATATCGAATACGGCGATTACAAGGCCGGCAGGCGCAAGATGCCGCTCGAACTGGCCATGGAACTGCCGGTTCTGAAAGACGTATTGGACGCCATGGCGATCAAGCAGTATGAGATCGACGGTTTCGAAGCGGACGACATCATCGGAACGACCGCGAAAATGGCGGAAGAGGCCGGCGTGGAAGCGGTCATCATCACAGGCGACCGCGACGCGCTGCAGCTCGCGACCGATAAGACGTCCGTCGTGATCACGAAGAAGGGCATCTCGGAGTTCAAACTGTACGACGACGCTGCCATGATCGAAGAATATGGGTTTGACCACGAACAGTTCATCGATTATAAGGGCCTGCGGGGCGACGATTCGGACAATATCCCGGGCATCCCGGGCATAGGTGAAAAAACTGCGACGAAGCTGATCCTGCAGTTCGGCAGTATCGAGAACATGATCGCGCACGTCGATGAGATCGAAAACGCCAAGCTGCGCGAAAAGATCGAAGACGGCGCGCAGACCGCCATGATGAGCAAGCGCCTGGCGACGATCATCACGAACGTGCCGGTGGACTATACCATCGAAGACTGCCGCATCGGCACGGAGGACCGCGACCGCCTGATCGAACTGTATAATAAGCTGGAATTCAAGACCTATCTCAAGAAACTGCTGGAAGAGGGCAGCGCGCCGGAAGAAGCGGGTCACACATCCTCTGCGGAAGCTGCTTCTGCGGAGATCGTGCAGCCGGAGAGCCTCGAACTGACAGACGACGTGCTGCGCGCCCTGAAAGACAGACAGGAGATCGGGATCGATATCGTGACGGACGGGAATCATAAAGATCTGCCTTCTGTCGACATGATCCAGATTTGCTGTGGAGATAAAGTCTATACCGGCCTGGCAGATGTTTCGCTGCTGTCCGGAAAAGCGCTGAATCTGTACGGAAGCGGTCTGGAAGACATCTGGTATGTCCTGATCAGTCACGGAGTCGATACATCCGCGATGGAGACGGCAGGGGATCTGGCACTGGCGCAGTACGTGCTCGATCCGGCTGCAAAAGTGCTTCCGCTGCGCGACCTGGCGTTCTCCGAACTGAAGATCGATATCAACGCCTCCGGATCAGGAGAGAACGCGCAACTGGATCTGTTCTCCGCAGCACCGGACCGCATGCAGGAGGAGAGAAACGCTGCAGGCTTGAAATTCGGGGCCCTGAAGACTCTGCGTTCCATGATGGAGCAGCGGATCGAGAGAAATGGTTTACAGAAAGTATATTATGATATAGAACTTCCGCTCTGCAAAGTCCTTTCCGAAATGGAGCGGAACGGCATAAACGTGGACGGCCAGGCTCTGAAGGACTTCGGAAAAGAGCTGAAAGTCCGCATCGATGCGCTCGTGAAAGAGATCTACGACCTGGCCGGCGAAGAATTCAACATCAATTCGCCCATGCAACTGGGCAATATCCTGTTCGAGAAGATGGGCCTGCCAGCCGGAAAGAAGACGAAGAAAGGGTACTCCACCAACGCCGAGATCCTCGAAAAACTCGCGCCGGATTATCCTATCGTCGAAAAAGTGCTGGAATTCCGTACGCTTTCCAAGCTGAACAGCACGTACGTGGAAGGCCTGCTGCCCCTGATCGGAATCGACGGACGCATCCATGCGCATTTCCAGCAGACCGTGACCGCCACGGGCCGCATCAGCTGCACGGAACCCAACCTGCAGAACATCCCGGTCCGACAGGAACTGGGCCGTCAACTGCGCAAGGTCTTTACCTCAGGCAGTGAAGACACCGTCCTTATCGGCGCGGACTATTCGCAGATCGAACTGCGCGTACTGGCGCATATGTCCAAGGATCCGACGCTGATCGACGCGTTCAATCAGGGCCTGGATATCCACCGCGAAACGGCAGCCAAGGTCTTCGGCGTTCCGCAGGACAAGGTGACCCCGCTCATGCGTTCGAACGCGAAAGCGGTCAATTTCGGGGTCATCTACGGCATGAGCGGCTTCGGCCTGTCCGAAGAACTTTCAATCACCCGGAAACAGGCGGAACAGTACATCAAGGACTATTTCCACCGTTTCCCGGGCGTCAAGGCATTTATGGACGGCTGCGTCGCGGACTGCAAAGCGACAGGGGAGATCCGCACGCTGTACGGCAGACGCCGCAGCGTCCCGGAGATCCGCGCATCGCAGTTCATGGTGCGTCAGCTCGGCGAAAGACTTGCCATGAACACGCCCATCCAGGGAACGGCTGCAGACATCATCAAGCTGGCCATGATACGGACGGAAAAAGCGCTGAAAGAACAGTGCCCCGAGGCGCAGCTCATCCTGCAGATCCACGACGAACTCATTCTGCGGGTCCCTGCGGAACATGTGGAACAGGCGAAGAAGATCCTGCGCGAAAGCATGGAAAACGCCGCTTGTCTGGATGTCAAACTGGATGTAGACTTAAACGTGGGCAAAAATTGGTACGAGTTGAAATAAAGGAAGGAACAAAATGATTTACGGATTGACAGGCGGGATCGGGTCCGGAAAGACCACAGTATCGAAGATTTTAAGAGACAAGGGCTTTATCGTTCTGGATGCTGACGAGATCGGCAAAGAGGTCACGGCCAAGGGCGAACCTCTGCTCCGCATGCTGGTGAAGGAATTCGGCGTCGACATCATTCAGGAGGACGGGGAGCTGGACCGCAGAAAACTAGCTAACCTCACGTTCGGAGACAGGGAAAAGACCAACCGCCTCAACGAACTGGTGCAGACTGCTATCCTGTGCCGCGCCATCGGACAGTTCCATAAACTCTCTCTGACGGAACCGCGCAAGGTGATGTTCTTCGACGTGCCGCTACTGTACGAAGCAGGCTGGGACCGCTACATGGAACAGGTCTGGCTCGTGACCGCGCCGGAAGACGTGCGCATCGAGCGCGTGGAAGTACGCGACGGTCTTTCCGAAGAGGAGATCCGCCAGCGCATCCGGCTGCAGATGAGCGAGGAAGAGAAGAGCCAGCGGGCTGACGTGATCATCGAAAACGACGGCGGTATGGCCAAGCTGATGTCGCAGGTCGAAAAGGCGATTGCGGAGAATCTGTGATGCAGAAGAAGTTCGAAAACAAAGTAGAAGTCGTCAAATACAGGGTCCTGCGCGAGCTTGCCAGGGCGCTTTGGGAGGATCACGACCCGTTCACGGTCTTCAACGACATCGCGAGCAAAGTCGTCAAAAAGGGCGAACCGCCAATGAGCTGCTGCATCTATAAGGACAGAGCGATCGTGGCGGACCGCATGCGCATGGGCATCGGCGAATATCACGGCCACAAGGACACGATCCAGGTCGTGGACATCGCCTGCGACGAATGTCCGAAAGCCGGCTACATGGTGACCGACCTGTGCCGGGGCTGCCTGGCTCACAGCTGCCGGGAAGCCTGTCCCAGAGACGCGATCGCGATCGACGAGAGAGGGCACAGCCACATCGACAAGACCCGCTGCGTCGAATGCGGACGCTGCGCGGCAAGCTGCAAATACGGCGCGATCATCAATCTGACCCGTCCGTGCGAACGCGTGTGCCCGACCGGCGCGATACATATGGGAGAAGACGGCGCGGCCGTCGTGGATCAGGACAAGTGCATCGTCTGCGGTCTGTGCGTCTACGAGTGCCCGTTCGGAGCGCCGAACGATATCTCCGCTGTCGCGAACGTGATCCGGAAGATCAAGGCGGATGACGGACGGAAAGTCTATGCTGTTGTGGCACCTTCCGTTGCGGCTCAGTTCCCCGACGGAACGACGGAACAGGTATACGCCGGCATCAAGGCACTCGGCTTCGACGAAGTCGTGGAAGTCGCCATGGGTGCGGATGAAACGGCCCGTACGGAAGCTGCGGAACTGCTGGAGAAGGGCTTCCTGACCACCAGCTGCTGTCCGGCGTTCGTGGAATACATTCATATCAAGTTCCCCGAACTCGAACAGTACGTCAGCCATACGCTGTCGCCGATGGCCTATACAGGTAAGGCGATCAAAGAGAAGGATCCGGAAGCGGTCGTCGTCTTTATCGGCCCCTGCATGGCCAAGAAATATGAGCGTAAAAAGAACTGCGCGAAAGAATACATCGACTACGTTTTGACGTTCTTCGAACTGCAGGCGCTGTTCGATTCGAAGGATATCGTGCTTTCCGAACTGGAAGGGCTCGATCTGCAGGACGGAAGTTCCTTCGGCAGGGCATACTGCCGCAGCGGCGGCGTAGCCGCATCCGTCGTGGAAGCCATCCGGGAGATGGGCAGGGAGGACTTCGAGGTCAAGGCCGTTGTCTGCAACGGCATCGACGAATGCAAGGCGGCGCTTCTGAAAGCTAAAGCCGGAAGACTCGACGGAAACATCATCGAAGGCATGTGCTGCCCGGGCGGCTGCATCAAGGGCAACGGAACGCTCGTGAACAAGCAGAATACCGATAAGTTCATCAACGAGTACGCCGCTTCCGCGGAAAAGCAGACGATCCTCTAGATACAAGAGAATCATAAGACCCGGTCCTATAAGACCGGGTCTCTTGTTGTTTTTATAATCGATCTCAGCATCAGTCGGCGAGATCGAACGTTTCGTCGAACGTCTTCAGATACTCGACATAATCCTTTCCGCTCGCCATCGCTTCCGGTTCCATCACGAACTTCATGCCGGCGATCATGCACAGGCGTTCTGCCTTTGCTTTTGCGGACTCGTCCTCGATGGACTTCAGATCCTTCACCTTGGAAGTTCCCACGGTGCGGCGGATGAGTTCCGTACCGGCGAAGCCTGCCTGGTCCTTAAAAATATCCGCGAGATACGCGTCGAAGAAGAGTTCGGACTTCATCTGGCGGTCAGCCGACAGTTCGCGCATCAGCTGCTTTGCCTTCGCGATGAACTTGTCGCAGAACGATTCGATCGTCATCAGGATCCAGGCCAGATACGCGTCTTTGTCCAGACCGTCTTCCATGGTATATAAGCCGTTTGCGTAGGCGAAGATCATGTTGGCGATAAAGTTGCCAGTGTCGTAGCCGATGGGGCCGTAGAAGGCGAATTCGGGGTCCAGGATGCAGGTTTTTTCGGGAGTCACGAAGATGGAACCCGTATGCAGGTCGCCGTGGAGCAGGGCCTGCGCTTTCGTCTCGAACAGGGCTTTCAACATGCCGACCCTGGCGTGCAGTTCTTCGCTGCCGTAGATCCAGGTGCGCATGAACTCGTCGTTCTCCTGGGTCACGCCGTTGTCGTCCAGATCCTCGTAATAGGGCTCGGTCAGGACGTGGCGCTCGGTGATCTCGCACAGCTTCGGATTCGTGTAGCGCTTCACCAGTTCTTTCTTCGTCTCCGCACCGATGACCATGTCCGTGGATCCGATCAGGGCCTTGCCGCAGAAATCGGCGACGTCTTCGGCGAGGTTGGGGAAGATCTTGTGCGCGCAGAGCTCGTAACGCAGATTCTCGTAGCCCTTCATGTCCTCCATGACGATATTGTGCTCGTTCTCGTCGTAGAGATAGATCTCAGGGATGAGGGAAGGGCAATACTCACGCTGCAGCTTCAGCACTTCGCATTCGATCTTGCTGCGGTCGAAGCCGATGTGGCGGTTCGGGTTGACCCGAAGCGTATCCTCTGCGTGCTTGATGATGAGCGATTTGCCCGTCGATTCCTCTTCCACGCGGAAAACGAAGTTGATGTTGCCGTCGGACAGTTCGCTGGCTTTCAGCTGCGCGCCGGGTCCGAAGAAGTCCGGCAGATTCTTTTGGATGTATTCGACGGCGATCTGGGGCGTATACATAGGATCCTCCTTACAGTTCGAAATACTTATGCAGGTCTGCGGGTTTGAACAAACCCTTGTCGGTAGCGATGGCGGTGACGAATTCCGGCGGCGTGACGTCGAAAGCTGGATAATATCCCTTGACGCCGGGTTTCGTGAGTTTGATATCCATGGCGTGCAGCGTGAGCTCCGGGTCGCGCTCCTCGATGACGACGGAGTCGATGGACGGATGCGCAGGGTTCGGATTGCCCGCTGCGATATAGGGAACGCC
>JAFZRG010000073.1 GCA_017619985.1 Bacillota bacterium
CTGCACGATCTCCGACCACATCCTGACCGGAGAAGCGACATCCGCGGAAGAACGTCAGAACACGTTCCGGGATATGATGGAAGTCGCGCTGGAAGTCGCCGTGAGGATGAATGAGAAATAACCGGCTGGCAAAAGCGATATTCTTTATGGTGGCGTCGGCGTTTTCCGGCGCCAGCATGTCCGCGTGTACGAAGCTCGTACCGGGCGTGCCGGCGATGGAGAAAACGTTCTTTACCGCCTTCGTCTGCATGATTGCCGCCTGGATCGTCCAGATCAGGCGCCATCACGAAGCGCCGCATTTCCTGAGGAAGGACATCAAGGACCTGACCCTTCGGGCGATCTACGGCATCATCAGCATGTGGCTGACGTTCTGGTGCGCTTCGGCGATGGAGATCGGCGATGCGCAGGCGCTGTTCAACCTGGGACCGTCGTTCACGATGATCTACGCGTATTTCGCGATGGGCGAACGGTTCGACCGCAGACAGGGTCTGCTGGTGATCCTGGCGTTTATCGGCGGCCTGTTCATCGTCAAGCCGAGTTTTCACAACGTGTACCTGGTGCCGGCGCTGGCGGCGGTGCTGTGCGGCTGCATCGGCGGCGTGGCGCACGCGTACATCCGCAAGCTGAGCGTCTACAACAAAGTTGAGGGCAACGCGGTGATCCTGTACAATTACACGTTTTCCGCAGCCGTCGAGCTGTTGCTCTGCCTGAAGATCTTCGTCGTGCCGAACGCGAGGCAGCTGCTGTTCATGCTGGCTGCGGGGGGCTTCTGCTTCCTGACGCAGGTGTTTATGACGATCGCGTTCACGCTCGCGGCGGCCAGCGAGGTCTCGGTCTACAAATATTCGCAGATCATCATCAGTTCCGTCCTCGGCATGCTGCTGTTCGCCGAATACCCGGACGCCTTCAGCGTCGCGGGATACATCATCATTATCGGGTCTGCCGTCCTGATGTGGCAGTACAATAAAACGAAGCAGGGGGCTTCGTAGAAAAGTATGAAACCGGTCAAAGAACACGATTACACCACATATCCCCGGCGGTTCGTCACGTACCGCTGGTACAAGCCGCTTCTCGTCGGACTGCTGTTCGTTGTTTTTTATCTGATCTTCGCGGTCGCGATCATCGTTGTCTGTGGCGTTTCGTCCGGCGACTACATGAACTATCTGTCCGGCATCGCCGGCGGATACGACACCATGGACGTCTCCACGGTGCTCGGCGTCATCACGTACCTGGGCTCCGTCGTGGTCATGATCCCCGCCCTGTTTCTGGCAGGACTGATCGTACGCGACCGTCCGTTCTCGTCCTACTCGTCTGCCATGGGCGGCTTCCGCGGGGGACTGTTCGGAAAGCTGCTTTTGGTCGCGCTCCTCGTGTGCGGCGTGCCGCTGCTCGTACTGGAACTGATCGGCGGCGTTGCGATCGACAACCGCTTTACAACGGTGTCGTTCCTGGCCCTGACGGTGTTCGGACCGCTGCAGTGCATCGCGGAAGAATATCTGTTCCGCGGTTTTCTGATGCAGACGCCCGCTTCGTGGTTTCGGATCCCCGTCATCGGCATCCTGCTGCAGGCGGTCATCTTCGCGTCGCTGCACCCCTACAATCTGACAGGCGTCGCGACGATCTTCGCGACCGGCATCTGCATGGGCGTGATGGCCTGGATCTGCAGGGGGATCGAAGCGTCCTCCGCGATCCACGTGGTCAACAACATGATCGCGTTCTATCTGGCAGGCCTGGGCGTCGACGCACTCGGTTCGGAAGTGTCGGTGGAAGGGCTGATCGCGACGGTCGTGATTGACGTAGCCTACATCATCGTACTGCTGATCCTGAAGAAAAAGGGCTGGTTCGACCGCGTGAAGCGGGACGACGTCTCAGCCTGGAACGAAAAGAAAGAGGCCGTCTACGCGGCAAGGGCCGCGAGGAAAGCAGCGAGAAGGGGACAATAAAGACACGCAAAAACGGAGGAGTTGCTCCTCCGTTTTTTTTCTTGCCGTTGTTCAGAAACCGGCTTCCTTCATCATTTCCCGCACACGGTTGACCGCACGGCGCGCGTACATTCTCGGTTCGTTGATGTAGCCGGTGACCAGTTCGATGGTCGCGGTCTTGTCGTAACCGATACGCTTCAGCTCGCACAGCAGTTCCTGCAGGGGCATGCTGCCGTCGCCGGGCATGATGTGGCTGTCGGTGCCCTGTTCGCCGTCGATGAGGTGCAGGTGGTCCATCTTGTCGCCGAGCTTGTCGAAATACGCCATGATGCTCTCGTGCTGCACGAAGGGCGGCACGACGTCGCACATACCGACGATCCAGGGGTTGTCGACCCGGCGGAACAGTTCTACGAGGTCGTTGGCACGGGTGAAGAAATTGGATTCGTACGGGGTCAGCGGTTCGACGACGAGCTTGACTTCGCGCTTTGCAGCATAGTCGCCCAGTTCGCGTATGGTCTTTTCGAGCCGCGGCCAGAGTTCGTCGTAGGTCGCGAGATAGCCTCCGTTGGCCGGGCTGGTCATCATGAAGGAGGCGCCCATCTCCTTGGCCATGTCCAGGCAGAGCTTCAGATAGGCGACCGCGTCCAGGCGCTGCGCTTCGGATCCTATCATGTAATTGTACGGATAGAGATTATGCTCGGGCACGTAGCCCACGACGGGCATCTCATAGCGGTCGATCAGGCTGCGCACCTCTTTGATATCGCCGGCTTTAAGGTCCGGGCCGTAGGCGTGC
>JAFZRG010000009.1 GCA_017619985.1 Bacillota bacterium
AACATGCCGTATTTCCAGAAGCATCCCGAACTGACCGGCTATGAGCCGATTCCCGGCGATGCGTACGGCAGATCCGTGCCCTGGGCGCTGATCCTGGGCAACTCCAAGAAGACCGTCATCTCTTCGGGTCACTACGACGTGGTCGGCACCGACAACTACGGCCCGCTGAAAGACATGGCCTTCCAGGTCGGCCCCGAACTCGAAGCCGAACTGGCCAAGAGAGACCTCGACGCGGAAGCCAGAACCGACATGGAGAGCGGCGAATGGATCTGGGGCCGCGGCGTCGGCGATATGAAGGGCGGTCACTGCATCCACATGGCGCTGTTCGAAGAATACGCCGAAATGGCGGAAAAAGGCGAACTGCCCGGCAGCTACATCTATCTGCCCGTACCCGATGAAGAATCCTATTCCGTCGGCATGAGAGAAGGCGCGAAGATCATCCGCAAGCTCGTCGAGAAATATGATCTGGACGTGCAGCTCATGATCATCCCCGAGCCGTCCAACCTGGTCAACGGCAAGCAGTCCCTGTCCCGCGGCACCGTCGGCAAGCTGATGCCCGTCGTCATGGCGCAGGGCGTCACCGCGCACGTCGGCCACTGCTTCAACGGCATCTCCCCGATGAACTTCCTGTGCCGCATCTATCAGCGCACGAACAACGCGTTGGAGTTCTGCGATTCGTACGACGGCGAAGCGGCCGTACCGCCCACGTGGCAGAAGTTCCGCGACAACAAGGAACTGTACGACGTCACCATTCCGCAGAGAGCCTACGGCTACTTCACGCTGCTGCACTTCGAGAGAACGCCCGAGCAGATCATCAACCGTCTGAAGGAGATCTCCATGGATGCCCTGAAGGAAGAGTGCGAACTGATCAACGAGCAGTATCAGGAATACAAGAAGATCGACAAATCCGCCGATAAGGAAAAGATCGTCTACTATCCGGAAGTCTACACGTTCGGCGAGCTCGTCGAGAAGCTGAAGGCTGCCGACAAGGAAGGCTTCGAGAAGTACTACGCGGACGTCTATGCCGGCATCAAAGCGGACATCGAAGCAGGCCGCACGAACTATCCCGACGCGACCATCACCATCATGCAGAAGGTCATGGACTACGCCGACCTGAAGCAGCCCACCGTGCTGCTCGGTTTCGCGCCTCCTTACTATCCCGCTGTCAACGGCGACGCCGTCAAGGGCAAGGAGAACGCGGCGCTCAAGGCGTACGAAGTCGTCGAAGCCGCATCGAAGCAGTTCGGCAGAGAGATGTTCAACGAGCACTACTTCATGGGCATTTCCGACGGTTCCTATACCGCGGTGGGTCACCCGTTCGACTACAACAAGTTCTCGATGAACACGCCTTGCTACGGCGAGCTGTACAACGTGGACTTCGAAACAATCGAAGCCAACAACATCCCGTTCATCCTGTACGGACCGCTCACGAAGGAATACCACCAGTGGACCGAGCGCACGCTGCGCAAGAGCCTGCTCGAGGAAGTCCCGGCCGTCACCAAGGAACTGATCGATTCTCTCTGGAAGTAAAGAAACATGTTATTTTCCGACATTACGATTTTAGATGAAGGCTTTGCCGTCCGCGAGCACATGTACGTGGGCGTGAAGGCCGGCAGGATCGCCTATGTGGGAACCGCAGAGCCGAAGGAAGACTTCGGCTCTGTTTATCAGGGCAAAGGCAGGCTGCTGATGCCAGCGTTCTACAACGCCCATTCCCACAGCGCGATGACCCTCCTGCGGGGCTATGCTGAGAACATGAACCTGCAGGACTGGCTGAACACGAAGATCTTCCCGTTCGAAGCGAAGATGAAGGGCGAAGACATCTATGCCGGCGTGATGCTGGCGATGGCCGAGTCCGTCCGCAGCGGCATCGTGTCCTCCACGGACATGTACTACTGGCTGGACGATTGCGGCAGGGCGGTAGAGGAAAGCGGCTGCAAGATGAACATGAGCAACGCGATCGTCTGCTTCGACGGTTCGTCCTTCGAAGATCTCCCGGCGTATAAGATCGCCTGTGATTCCTTCAGGACCTGGCACGGCGCGGCGGATGGCCGCATCCGCACGGATCTGTCACTGCACGCGGAGTACACGTCGACCGAAAAGGTCGCGCGCGGTCTGGCGGAGCTGGCGAAGGAGCAGGGCGTACACATGCACATCCACGCCTCGGAGACGAAGTCCGAGACAGACGGATGCGTCGAACACCACGGCAAAACACCGGTCGCTTATCTGGCGGACTGCGGCCTGCTGGACGTGCCTGCCACGCTCGGGCACTGCGTGTGGGTCACGGAAGATGATATGGACATCCTGCGCGAAAAAGGCGCGACCGTTGCGGCATGCCCCGTCAGCAACAGCAAGCTGGCGAGCGGTATCTCGAACGTGCCTGGGCTGCTGGAAAAAGGCGTGAACGTCGCTCTCGGTACCGACGGCGTATCGTCGAACAATTCCCTGAACATGCTGGCGGACGCGAAGGTGATGGCGCTCGAGGCGCGCATCCGTACCGGAGATCCTTCCGTCCTCACCCCGCAGCAGGTCCTCTGCGCGATGACCCGCGCAGGCGCCCTGTCCCAGGGCAGGGAAGACTGCGGTCTGCTGAAGGAAGGCTTCAAAGCCGACCTGATCGCGCTGGATATCGATCAGCCGAACATGCAGCCTGTGCACAACCTGCTGAACAATCTGGTCTGGTCCGCGGACAGCGGCAACATCTGCCTGACGATGTGCGACGGGCAGGTGCTGTACCGGGACGGCGTCTATCTGACGATCGACGTGGAGAGAGCGGTCGCGGAGGCGGATGCCTGCCGCCGCAGGATCCTCAGCGCGCTGTAGGAGGGAAGAATGCTGGTAAACATGATCGATATGCTGGCGAAAGCCGCCGGCGAAGGATACGGCGTCGGTAATTTCGACGTCTTCAATACGGAACTTCTGAAAGGGGTCATGGAGGCGGCGGAGGAAGCGAACGCGCCTGTCATCCTCGCGTACGGCCCGCCGTTCGAGAAGTATTCACCTCTGAAGTATTTCGCACCGGCCATGCGAGCCTGGGCGGAGGATACGGACCTGCCCGTGGTCATCCACTATGACCACGGCACGAGCCTGGAAGGCTGCAGGCACGCGGTCGCCTGCGGCTGCAACTCCGTCATGATCGACGCGTCGGCCAAGCCGTTCGAGGAGAACGTGGCCACTGTGCGCGAAGTCGTGGAGTTCTGCCATCCGCTGGGCATCCCCGTCGAGGCGGAGCTCGGCCACGTGGGCGACGAGGGCGAGTACACGCTGGAAGGGTACGGCTACACGGATCCGAAGCAGGCGAAGGAATTCGTCCTGCGCACCGGTGTCGATTTCCTGGCCGTGGCCATCGGCAACCAGCACGGCGTCTACACGGCGGAGCCGAAGATCAATTACGAGGTGCTACAGGCCGTGCGCGACGCGGTGGACGTGCCGCTCGTGCTGCACGGCGCTTCCGGCATCCCCGAAGACGATATCCGCCGCTGCTGCCGCGAGGGCATCACGAAGATCAACATCCATACGGATATGCTGCTCGAAGCCATCGGGACGCTGAAGAGCGATCTGGCCGCGGGCGAAAAGAGCTACCACACGATGTCGGTGCACCATACGGCGGCTGTGAAGAAAGTGGCGCTCGCGAAGATGCGCCTGTTCGGTTCGGAAGGAAAAGGGAGGTAACCCATGGGCAAAGCAGTCTGTTTCGGGATCGCCTGTCTGGACATCCTCGTGCCCGGACTCGACCCGTCAGAGTTCTATAAAGAAACGATACGCCTGGATGATTTCTCATATTCCACGGGCGGCGACGCCATCAACGAAGCGGTGACCCTGGCAAAGCTGGGTCACGAGCCCATCCTGATGACGAAACTGGCGGACGACGCCATGGGCCGTCTGCTGGCGGATCTGGGGCGGTCACGCGGCGTGAACATGGATCATATCAAAACGGCCCGGACGCACCAGACGGCGGTCTCCATCGTCTGCGTGCACAAGGACGGCGAGCGCAACTTCATCGTCAACAACGGCTCGGATAACGAGATCGGCGAGGATACGGCGGACTGGGAGGCCGCGAAAGAAGCGGGCGTGTTCTGCGTGGGCAGCGCGTACGGCGCGAGAGGCCTGACGGAGAGCCTTCCCGCTGTGCTGAAGAAGGCGAAAGAACTCGGGCTTACGACCTGCGTGGATATCATGATCGGCTCGGAGTACGTGGGAAAAGAAGGCGAGGCGGACCCGGCCGCGTTCCTGAAATACGCGGACTACGTGCTCCCCAATCTGAGCGAAGCGCGCTGGATGACCGGGAAGACGAGACCGGACGCGATGGCGGAAAAACTGCTGGCCATGGGCGCGGCCTGCGTGGTCCTGAAGGACGGCGAGAACGGCTGCTGGCTGTACCGCAAAGCAGGCGGAGCGATCCTGCGCAAGACTTTCGTGCCGGCGATCCGCTGCGACGTCGTGGATACGACGGGCGCGGGCGACAATTTCCTCGCAGGTTTTGCGGCGGGGCTGCTCGAGGGCCGGTCCGACGAAGACTGCGCGAAACTGGCGACGGCGACGGCCTCGGCTTCGGTGCGCTATCTCGGTGCGGCGGGACTGAAGGACAGGGCGGAAGTGGAAGAGATCCTGGAAGGACTGAAACGATGAAAGACTACAGCAAACTGCAGAACGGCAGCGACGTCAGAGGCATCGCGTCGGATCTGCTCGGAAAAGAAGTGAACCTGACGGTCACCGCGGCGGAAGACATCGCCTACGGCTTCGGCTGCTGGCTGTCGGATACCTGCGGCAAGGCCCCGACGGACTGCCGCGTGGCGGTGGGAAGGGATTCGCGCTTTACGGGTCCCGCGCTGCAGGCGGCGGTGTGCGGCACGCTCAACCAGATGGGCTTTACCGTGCTCGACTGCGGCATGGCTTCGACGCCTGCCATGTTCATGAGCTGCATCTTCCCGGAGACGGACTGCGACGGCGCCGTGATGATCACGGCCAGCCATCTGCCCGCGGACCGCAACGGACTGAAGTTCTTCGAGAAGAACATGGGCGGGCTGGACAAGGGCGACATCAAGGACGTCCTGCAGCTCGCGGCAACGGGACATCACGGCAGCGAGATAAAACAGGCGAATAACGCATGGAAAAACTGCGCGCTGATGGATTTGTACTGCAGCGAACTAAAATCGCGCATTTCGGCGTTTTTGGGCCTTTCTGAGGGTCCTGAAGTCCTGGGTGGACTCAAGGTCTGCGTGGATGCAGGCAACGGTGCGGGCGGATTCTACACGGATGGCGTTCTGGCACCGCTCGGCGCGGACGTGAGCAGCTCGCAGTTCCTGGAACCGGACGGCACGTTCCCCAATCACATCCCGAATCCCGAAGACGCGGCGGCGATCGATTCCCTGTGCCGTCGCGTTCTGGAGACCGGCGCGGACCTGGGCATCATCTTCGACACGGACGTGGACCGCATGGCGGTCGTGGGTCACAACGGACGCGACATCGCCCGCAACGGCATCGTAGCGCTGGCGGCGCTGCTGTGTCCGCCGGATGAGGACGGCAGCCGCGGCACGATCGTGACCGACTCCATCACGAGCACGCAGCTGGCGGCATTCCTGAAGGAAAAAGGCTTCGAGCACCTTCGCTTCAAAAGAGGCTACAAGAACGTCATCAACAAGGGTAAGGAACTGAATGAGGCCGGCACGTACTGCCCGCTGGCCATCGAGACGTCCGGCCACGCGGCGCTCAGGGAGAACTACTTCCTGGACGACGGCGCATACCTGGCGGCGAAGGTCGTGGCGAAGGCTGCGGAACTGAAAAAAGAAGGAAAGTACATCGAGGATCTGATCGCGGATCTGGCGGAACCTGCCGAAGCCGTGGAATACCGGCTGAATCTGAAAACAGAGGATTTCGCATCCTACGCGGACGGCGTGCTTTCCGCGCTGCAGGAGAAGATCGGCAAAGAGCAGGTCCCCGGCATGACCCTGGAAGAGCCGAATTACGAAGGCGTGCGCGTCAACTGCGAAGACGGCTGGTTCCTGATCCGCAAATCGCTGCACGACCCGCTCATGCCGCTGAACGTCGAAAGCGATGTGCCCGGCGGCGCGGCGAAGATCGCTGCAGCGGTCAGAGAACTGCTCGTACCGTTCGATCAGCTCGATCTGTCGACGCTGTGAATGGAAAAAGACAACATAAAACCCGGCTTTGCAGCCGGGTTTTTGCTTTACCTGAGACCTAATACAGCATCTCGTTCGCGATGCAGAAAAAGATGCCCTGGCCCGCGGCGATCAGGGTGCCGTCGTCCGAAGTGATGCGGAACTCCGAAATGGCAGTTCTGCGGCCCCGGTGCACCAGCTTCGCTTCCGCGTGGAGCGTGCCTTCGGTCACGTTGCTGATGAATTTGCAGTCCATGGACTGGGTCACGTAGGTGCGCCCGTCGCCGTGGACGCAGGTGCCGGCGGTCTCGTCCGCCAGCGCCAGGATCGCGCCGCCGTGGATAAAGCCGCGGCTGTTCTTATGCTCCGGATGGATGGGCATATCCACGCGGGCGGATGTTTCGTCGTGGCTGATCTGGATGTAATGCTGCGACTGGAAGAACCGGTCGATCTTGTCGGGCTGGATGGACGCCATTACTTTGCCTCCTCCGCTACGGCTTTGACCCGGTTCACAGCCGCCTGCACCGCGCCTGCCGCCGCGCCGCGGATCGCGTGCTGTTCGAGATAGATGCAGCCCGCGATGGTGCTGCCGCCGGGGGAGCACACGCCGTCCTTCAGGACTTCGGGATGCACGTTGCCTTCGAGCACCATCTTGCCCGTGCCGGCCAGCGTCTGGGCCGCGATGCGTATGGCGATGTCGCGGGTCAGCCCGAGAGCGACGCCCGCGTCCGCAAGCCCGCACAGGAACTGCGCGCAGAAGGCCGGACCGCAGCCGGACACGCCGGTGAGCGCTTCGATGTTTTTCTCAGGCAGCACGACGGCCAGACCGAGATTCGAGAACATCGATACGACTTCCTCGACCTGTTCAGGGGAGGCGTTCTTTCCGCCGCAGATACCGGTCACGCCTTCGCCGACGCTCAGCGGGGTATTGGGCATGACGCGCACGAGCGGCGTGTTTTTGATGAACGTTTCCATATAGTCCGTCGTGACGCCTGCCATGATCGAGACGACCAGATGGCGGGCGGGATCCAGATACTTCTCCATCTGTTCCATGATGGCGTTGCCCTCACCGGGATGGACGGCGATCACCAGGATGTCCGAATCCGCCGTGATCGCTGCGACGCCTTCTTCGCCGGACGTGTTATAGGTGCGCACGCCCGGATACTTTGCCTCCAGGACGCTGCATTTCTCGTTGGTGCGGCACGATACCGCGATATCGCCGGCGCTGCAGGCGCCGGTACGGATGAGGCCGGAAAAGATGGCTTCGCCCATCTTGCCTCCGCCGATAAAACCGATGGTCTTCATGTTGTTCTCCTTTACCTGTCGGTAACGTTACGTTCACCCGTCTATTATAGCGGAAACGGAACGGTTTTGTCACAGATTATTCCGCGGTCACGTGCTCGAGCGCCTGCGCGAGGTCCGCGATGATGTCTTCCTTGTTCTCGATGCCGATGGACATCCGGATCAGGTCCGGCGTGATGCCTATCGTCTTCAGAAGCTCTTCGGGGCAGTCGTCGTGGGTCATCGTCGTGCCGTGGGCGATGAGCGTGTCCGCGTCGCCCAGAGAGACCGCCACCGCGCACAGGTCGCAGGCCTTCAGCATCTGCTTGCCCGCCGCGACGCCGCCTTTGAGCTCGAACGCGAGCATGCCGCCGAAGCCGCGCATCTGCCGGCAGGCGATGTCGTGACCCGGGAACGATTCCAGCCCCGGATAATAGACTTTTCTTACCTTCGGATGGCTCTCAAGGAACCGCGCGACGGCCAGACCGTTCTCGTTGTGGCGTATCATGCGCAGCTCGAAGGTCTTCATGCCGCGCAGGATCTGATAGGATTCCATCGCGCCGATCGCCGCTCCCGTCATGTGCAGCAGGGCGTCTTCCTTTACTCTCTTGATGAAATCCGCTTTGCCGATCACGGCGCCCGCGATGACGTCGCCGTGGCCGTTGATGTATTTCGTCACGGAGTGGATGACCACGTCCGCGCCGAGAAGCAGGGGATTCTGGTTGTACGGCGTCGCGAACGTGTTGTCGCAGACGACCATGATATCCGGGTCCGCTTCGTGCGCGATCCTGCAGATCGCTTCGATGTCGCAGATGTTGCACAGGGGATTGCCGGGGCTTTCCAGATAGACCATCTTCGTGTCCGGACGGATCGCGGCCTTCAGCTGCTCCAGATCGGAAAGGTCTATGAAAGATGCCTCGACGCCGAATTCTTTCAGATATTCGCCGATGAGCGAGTGGCTGTTGCCGTAGATGACGGGGGAACTGATGACGTGGTCACCGGGCCGCAGCGCGGTCAGCAGCGTGGACGCGGCAGCAGCCATGCCCGATCCTGTCATGATGCATTTTTCGCCGCCTTCGAGGAACGCGAGCTTTTCTTCCAACACCGTCTGCGTGGGGTTGCCGCCTCTGGAGTAGGCGTAGCCTGGCTTTCGGCCGAAGAACACTTCCTCGGCTTCGTCGATGCCGTCGAATTCATACGTGACCGCCGGAACGATGGGCGTGCCCATGGAACCGTAGAGATTGCGCTGATTCCCCGCGTGGATGGCTTTTGTGCCGAAGCCCATATCTTTTGTTATTTTCATAGATGCCTCCTGAAACTTTTTAGTCATTATATCACAAAAAGGCACGATAGCCGCCCGGTTTCGGCTATAATGTAACTGTAAGGAACCAGCCGGACCGGAGGGAGACCATGGAACAGAAAGATCGCCTGGACATACTGGTGGAGCGCTTTAAGGCGGATTCCGCGAGATACAGGAACATCGACAGCGGACGGACGGCGGACGAGAAGCGGGTCACGCTGCGCGCTCTCATGAACATCCGTATGCCGCGTCCGATGGACGGGGAAGCAGTGCGGATCCAAGACGAATACCTGCAGGAGAGAGCGAAGGAGAAAGGCATCGTGGATCCGGCCGATATCCCGGTCTGCCCCCGTGACCCGTCCATTGCCGTCTGGCAGGGAGACATCACGCGGCTGGCGGCCGACGCCATCGTGAACGCGGCGAATTCGCAGATGCTGGGATGCTTCGTGCCGGGTCATGGCTGCATCGACAACGCGATCCACACCTTTGCGGGCGTGCAGCTGCGGGCGGAGTGCGCGGAAAAGATGGCACAGCTGAAGGCGAAATACGGACAGGACTACGAACAGCCCACAGCGGTCCCGATGCTGACGAAAGGCTATAACCTGCCGGCGAAGCACGTCGTACACATCGTCGGGCCCATCGCGGGCGGTTTCGTGACGGAAGGCCTGGAGGAAGACCTGGCGGCATGTTATTCCCGCACGCTGGATCTTTGCCGGGACAACGGACTGAAGACCGTTGCCTTCTGCTGCATCTCGACCGGCGTGTTCGGTTTTCCGGCGGAACCGGCGGCGCGGATCGCCGTGCGGACCGTACGGGGCTGGCTGGCGGCAAATCCGGGCTGCATGGACAAAGTCATTTTCAATGTTTTCAAAGACGCGGACAAAGCGCTCTATGAAGCACTTTTACGGTAACATGAGAAACGAATACGAAGAAACGATCGATAAAGGCATCAAAGCGGCCTACGCCTTCCGCCGGTTCACGCGCATCGGCGCGCCACGGGAGGAAGCGCTGGCGAAACTCAGAGCGGAACTGGATACCGCCGAGAAGATCGTGATCGGCGCCGGGGCAGGGCTGTCCACCTCGGCAGGTCACGTATACAGCGGCGCGCGCTTTCAGAGATATTTCGGCGATTTTGCGCAGCGTTTCGGCATTACGGATATGTATTCCGGCGGATTCTACCCGTTTCCCGATGAGGAGACCCACTGGGCCTGGTGGAGCCGTCACATCTATGTGAACCGCTACATGAAGGCGGAGAAACCGGTCTACGACGACCTGCTTTCCCTGGTGAAGGATAAGGACTATTTCGTGATCACGACCAACGTGGACCATCAGTTCCAGCTGGCAGGATTCGATAAACGGCGCCTGTTCTATACGCAGGGCGACTACGGCCTGTTCCAGAGCACAGACAGCCGGAACCGCAGGACCTACGACAACGAGGATATGGTTCGCGCGATGGTGCACAGCCAGGGGTGGGAGATCTCGGAAGACGGCGATCTTGTGCTGCCCGAAGGGGTCACGTTGGCGATGAAAGTGCCGCCGGAACTGATCCCGGTCTGCCCGGACGACGGCAGACCGTTCACGCTCAATCTGCGTTCCGACGACACCTTTCTGGAGGACGAAGGCTGGCACGCGGCGTCCGAACGCTACGCGCTGTTCCTGGACGGCTGCGAAGACAGACACGTGCTGTTCCTGGAGATCGGCGTCGGGAGCAACACCCCGGTCATCATCAAGTACCCGTTCTGGCAGATGACCGCCGCCAACCGGAAGGCGGTCTACGCCTGCCTGAACTATACCGAGGCTTTCTATCCGCGGGATCTGGAAGACCGCTCCATTCTGCTGGACGGAGATACGGGC
>JAFZRG010000074.1 GCA_017619985.1 Bacillota bacterium
CTGACCGGCACGCTCGTACCCCCCTGCATCTCCCATGCGGTCGCGGTCATCGAAGCGCTGCTGGCGGCGGAGCAGGGCGGTAAAAACGTCACCGTCGGCTACGGCCAGGGCGGCAACCTGCTGCAGGACATCGCGGCCATCCGTTCCCTGGAAGAACTGACCAACGAATATCTGGAAAAGTACGGCTACGAAGGTGTGGAAGTCACCACCGTGTTCCATCAGTGGATGGGCGGCTTCCCGCAGGACGAAGCGAAGGCCTTCGGCGTCATCTCCTGGGGCAGCGTCGCTGCGGCTCTGTCCAAGGCCACCAAGGTCATCGTCAAGACCCCGCACGAAGCGGCCGGCATCCCGACGAAGGAAGCCAACGCTGCCGGTCTGCGCTGCACGAAGCAGGCCATCTCCATGCTGCAGGATCAGTCCTTCGGCGACGTGCACCTCGCGGATGAGAAAGAGATCATCAAGCGCGAGACCCGCTGCATCGTGGACAAGTGCTTCGAACTGGGCGGCGGCGACCTCGCGGTCGGCGTGTGCAGAGCGGTCGAAGCCGGCGCGCTGGACGTTCCGTTCGCACCCTGCCGCGTCAACGCAGGCAAGATGCTGCCCGCCAGAGACAACCAGGGCGCCATCCGCATCCTGGAACCGGGCAATCTGCCGTTCCCCCAGGACATCAAGGACTTCCACAAGGAAAAGATCGCGGAAAGAGCGAAGTTCGAAAAGCGCGACGCGTCCTTCCAGATGGTCATCGACGACGTATACGCCATTTCCAAGGGCCGCCTCGTAGGCCGCCCCAGAAAGTAGTTTTGTGTGACCCGGACAAACGGGCCGTTAGATAAGGAGAATTTGAAAATGAAGATCTTAGACGTAGTTTGCTCCAAGGGCCGCACAGGCTTTTACTTCGATGACCAGCGCGCCATCAAGAAGGGCGCTGCTCACGACGGCGTGTTCTATCAGGGCGCTCCTGTGACCGAAGGTTTCACTTCCGTACGTATGCCCGGCGAATCCATCTCCGTGCAGATCATCCTCGAAGACGGACAGGTCGCGTTCGGCGACTGCGCAGCCGTCCAGTACTCCGGCGCAGGCGGCAGAGACCCGCTGTTCCTGGCCAAGGACTTCATCCCCGTCATCGACCAGTACATCAAGCCCATGCTCGTGGGCAGAGAAGCCGACAGCTTCCGCCAGCTGGCCGCTGAGATGGAAGCCATCCAGGTCGAAGGCAAGAGACTGCACACCGCCATCCGTTACGGCGTATCCCAGGCCATCCTGGACGCCGTCGCCAAGGCAAAGCACATGATGATGTGCGAAGTCGTGGCTGAAGAATACGGCTGCGAAGTTTCCGACAAGCCCATCGACATCTTCACCCAGTCCGGCGACGACCGCTACGACAACTCCGACAAGATGATCATCAAGCAGGCGCAGGTCCTGCCCCACGCTCTGATCAACAACGTCCAGACCAAGCTCGGTCCCCAGGGCGAACTGCTCGAGAAGTACGTCGCATGGCTGAGAGACAGGATCCTGAACAACAGAGCCGACGAGAACTACAACCCCATCTTCCACATCGACGTATACGGCACCATCGGCGCCGCGTTCGGCAACAATAACTACAAGGCCATGGCCGATTACCTCGAAAAGCTGGCGGAGACCGCGAAACCGTTCCACCTGCGCATCGAAGGACCCATGGACTGCGACGTCGACAGAGAGACCCAGATGCTGGCGCTGAAGGGCCTGACCGAAGAGATCGACCGCCGCGGCATCGACGTGGAGCTGGTCGCCGACGAGTGGTGCAACACCCTCGAAGACGTCAAGTACTTCACCGACAACCACGCGGGCCACATGGTCCAGATCAAGACCCCGGACCTCGGCGGCGTCAACAATACCATCGAAGCCGTTCTGTACTGCAAGGAACACGGCATGGGCGCCTATCAGGGCGGCACCTGCAACGAGACCGACCGGTCCGCTCAGGTCTGCACGCAGTGCGCGATGGCTACCCAGCCCGCCCAGATCCTGGCCAAGCCTGGCATGGGCGTGGACGAAGGCTACATGATCGTTTACAACGAAATGCAGAGAGTTCTGGCGCTGAGAGCCGCTAAGAAGGCCTGCTGCAAGTAGGAAAAAGGAAGAGCATTATGGTTAGCAAGATCGGAAAAGCCTCCTGCGGGACCATGGAATCCAGCGACGCCTACATGGAGCTGGAACCGGCCGCATCCGGCACGCAGATCGAACTGCAGTCCGTGGTGGAGCACCAGTTCGGCGACTCCATCCGGGCGCTGGCAGCGGAGATGCTCGCAGAAGAAGGCGTAGAAAACGTGAACTTGCGCATCGTGGACAGAGGCGCGCTGGAGTGCACGCTCCGCGCGCGTCTGGAGACGCTGATCGCAAGAGCAAGAGAGGCAGGTGGAGCCAATGCGTAGATCCATGCTGTTCCTGCCGGGCAACACGCCGAACATGATCTTAAGCGGCGATTGCCTCGGCGCGGACGCCATCATCCTGGACCTGGAAGACGCTGTCGCTCCGGACCAGAAAGACGCGGCCAGAGTGCTGGTCCGCAACGCCATCAGGACCCTGCAGTTCCCAGGCGTCGAGAAGATCATCCGCATCAATTCCCTGGACACCGCTTACTGGAAGAAGGACCTGGACGAGATGATCCCCTTAAAGCCGGAACTCATCATGACCCCGAAGACTTCCTGCGCGGCGGACGTGCTCGAATTCGACGCCTACATCTCCGGACTGGAAGACAAGCTGGGGTATGAACGCAACACCGTAAAGCTCATGCCGCTGATCGAGACGGCGCTGGGCGTCGAGAACGCCTTTGCCATCGCCTCGGCCAGCAAGCGCGTCGCCGCCATCTTCCTCGGCGCGGAGGACCTGTCCGCCGACCTGCGCTGCAAGCGCACGAAGGAAGGCAAGGAGATCCTGTACGCCAGAGGCCGCATGGTGCTGGCGGCAAGAGCCGCGAACGTGGACGTGTACGATACGCCGTTCACCGACGTCAACGACGACGAAGGTATCCGCGTAGACGCGGAATTCGCCAAAGGCCTCGGCTTTACCGGCAAGGCGAGCATCTCGCCTCGCCACGTCGGCGTCATCAACGAGGTGTTCAGCCCGACGCAGAAGGATATCGATTATGCCTACGAAGTGATGGAAGCCATCCGCATCGGCAAGGAGCAGGGCAAAGGCGCTGTCTCCTTGCACGGTAAGATGATCGACGCTCCCATCGTCGCCAGAGCGCAGCAGACCATCGACATGGCCGTCGCGCTCGGCCTGGGAAGAGAGGAGGCTTAGCATGGACAAAGTAGTAAAGACCCTCCGCGAAGCCATTCAGCTGGCCGGCGTCAAAGACGGCAGCCGCATCTCCTTCCACCACCACCTGAGAAACGGCGACTACGTCCTGAACATGGTCCTGGACGAGATCGCGGGCCTCGGGTACAAAGACATCTCCGTGAACGCGAGCTCGCTGTTCGACTGCCATCTGCCCCTGGCGGATCATATCCGAAACGGCGTCGTGACCGAACTCATCACCGACTATATGAGCGGCGGTATCGGTGCGCAGATCTCCGAGGGCATCCTGGAAAAGCCGGTGCAGTTCCGCACCCACGGCGGACGCCCCGCAGACATTATCAAGGGCGTGACCCCCATCGACGTCGCCTTCATCGCGGCGCCGACCGCGGACACCATGGGCAACCTGACCGGCAAGATCGGCAAGTCCGCCTGCGGGTCTCTGGGCTATGCCTTCGCGGACGCCATGTGCGCGAAGAAGGTCGTCGTCATCACCGACAACCTCGTGCCGCATCCCCTGGCGATGCGCTCCATCGACGAGACGTACGTGGATTACGTGGTCTCCGTGGACGCCATCGGCAATCCGGCGGGCATCGTCTCCGGCACGACGAAGATCACGCGTGACCCGGTCGGCCTCGTCATGGCCCAGACGGCGGCGAACGTCATCAAGGCCAGCGGCCTGCTGAAGGACGGTTTCAGCTTCCAGACCGGCGCCGGCGGCGCCACTCTGGCGGCAGCCCAGTTCCTGAAGGAGATCATGCTGAAAGAGGGCATCAAGGGCAGTTTCGGCTGC
>JAFZRG010000075.1 GCA_017619985.1 Bacillota bacterium
CGCGCCGTTCTTCGGAACGACGTTCCTGTTCTATTCGCGGATCAATCTCGGCCAGAACGTGCTGCACGATAAAGTCGAAGAGATGATACGCCGCACGAAAAAGCTGCTGCCGCAGAAGGAATCGGTCCTGCAGGAGCTGGAGCGCGACCCCTACGGTACGGAAGACCTGCACCGCTACCTCAACCGGGAAGGCTGTTTTCCGGTCTACGACGATACCGAGGTCACGTTCTTCCCGCTCGGAGAGAACAAGTTCGAAGCCATGCTGGAAGAGCTGGAGAAGGCTCAGAGCTACATCTTTATGGAGTACTTCATCATCGAAGAGGGCCTGATGTGGGGACGTATCCTGGACGTGCTCTCCCGCAAAGCGAAGGAAGGCGTGGATGTGCGCGTGATGTACGACGGCATGTGCGAGATCACGACGCTGACGTACGACTATGCGGAGCGTCTGGCGGCGCTGGGCATCAAGGCGAAGGCGTTCTCACCGGTCCGGGCGTTCATCTCGACGCACTACAACTATCGTGACCACCGCAAGATCCTGTCCATCGACGGGCGCGTCGCGTTCACCGGAGGGGTCAACCTGGCGGACGAATACATCAACGAAGTCGAACGGTTCGGCCACTGGAAGGATACGGCCGTGATGCTGAAGGGCGACGCGGCAGCCTCGCTCACGCTGAGCTTTCTGCAGATGTGGAACGTCACGGAACAGCACATGGACTTCGGCCCCTGCGAACAGCTGGCGGCAGAACAGAAAGAAAAATGGGCGGAGGGAAAGCCTGCGCAGACAAAGGGCTATGTGATGCCCTACGCGGACAGCCCGCTGGATTCCGATAAAGTGGGAGAAACGGTCTATATGGACCTGTTCGACCGTGCTACGGATTACGTGCACGTCATGACCCCGTACCTCATCCTGGACGACGAGCTGGAGACCGCGATCCGCTATGCGGCACAGCGCGGCGTCGACGTGAAGCTTATCCTGCCCGGCGTCCCCGACAAGGAGATGGCCTGGGCGCTGGCGAAATCTCACTACAGAAGACTGGTGAACGCCGGCGTGAAGGTCTACGAATACACGCCCGGTTTCGTGCATGCGAAAGTGGCGGTCAGCGATGACTGCCGGGCCGTCGTCGGCACGATCAACCTGGATTACCGCAGCCTGTACCACCATTTCGAATGCGCTGCCTATCTGTACCGGGTGGACTGCATCCCGCAGATCGAAGAAGATTTTCAGAAAACGCTGGCGAAATGCCGCGAAGTGACAGACGAGAGCATCACGAACGAAAAGACGTTCATGAAGCTGAAAGGATATATCATGAAGCTGGTGGCTCCGCTGATGTAGGTTATCTGCTGTTCGACAGATAGATCAGCCCCACCATCAGGACATTGAATGCAACCAGAAGCGCCCCTACGAAAAGGTGGCGCTTTTTTTCTGCCGCAACGCTGGCGATGAACTCGCGCACGAACGCGTTGATCCAGAAATACCGTTTCGTGCGGCTGCCGACGCCTTCCGCATCGACGCCGAGGGACGCTGCGATCATCCCTGCGCGCAGCACGTGGTAGTTCGTGGTGGCGAAGGCGATCTTGGGGTCACCCTCTCCGCAGTGCCTGCGGATCAGGTCCAGCGAATAGCGGAAGTTCTCCTGCGTTCTGGTCGAACGGTCTTCCGTCAGAATACTCTCCTCCGGCACGCCCTGCGCCAGCAGATAGTTCTTCATGCAGACGGCTTCGGTCAGAGGTTCGTCTGCCCCCTGTCCGCCGGAAGGCACGAAGACGAGGTCTTTTCCGGTCTTTTCCTTCTGCTGCCGTGCGAATTCCAGGGCCTTGTCAACGCGGCCCTGCAGCAGGGGCGTAGGCGTACCGTCATCTTTCATGCGGCAGCCCAGAATGATCATATAGTCTTTGTCAGGTTCCGGTTTGCGTTTTGCTGCCGCCACGGCCAGGATAACCGTACCGATCAGCACGCATTCCAGATAAGACGTCAGCGTGCCTGCGAGGCACTCCGCCAGCATCTCGACGTGCGTAGCGATCCCCCGTTCATTGTGGATGTCGATCACGGGATTCGCGTACAGGATACGATAGAGGATCTCGGGGAACAGTGTGCCGAAGCACAGCAGAAGGCCTAAAAAGCAGCCGAGCATGTTGCGCCAGTTGCGCCCTTCCCTGCGCATCAGCTGGATATTGGTCGCGGTAACAAAGATGGACAGCACGAACGCGACGGGCAGCGTGATGAACGAAAATCCCTGCGCTGCCTGCACCATGTCCTTCAGCGTCGCCAGCAGTCCCTGATAGTTCACAGCCCGCAGCACCTGGTCGATCAGCAGGAACGTCAGGAAGATGAGCAGACCGATGTAGAAGACGTTGCGGTACCGGAACAGGCTGCCGCGCCAGTTGTTCTGCAGTCTGCTGTAGAGTGTGTAAAGCAGAAGCAGCAGGTACATCGAAATGGCGAACGGAATGATGCGGCTGCCGGTGCAGTCGCCCAGATAGTCGTTGAATGTCAGAATACCTGACTTGTGGGAATACAGGCGGAAAAAGGCAGTGTACCCATCCGGCCCGTCTACATCGACGAGCGCCCTTCCCTCTCCGGCCGAGCGGAATTTCATGTAAAGGGTGCTGTCTTCCAAATGCTTGTCCGCGAGGGTCACGGAGTCTGTGCTCTGATCGATCGCAACGCTAAAATCGCCCGCGTCGTCCGAAACGCCGGAAACGTCGAGCTTTACAACATAAGACGACCCCTGCGCCGCGATAAAGGCGGCGCAGAGGATCGTCAGAGCGATTGCGATCAGGATCAGAGTTCTATTCTTCATTCTCTTTCTGCGGCAGATCCAGGATATCCATGAATTCTTCGCCGGTGATGGTCTCTTTCTCGTACAGGTACTGCGCGATCCGGTCGAGCGCGTGCTTGTTCTCCTGCAGGATGGTCATGGCCTTCTCGTACTGCTTCTGCACCAAATCCACGACCATCTTGTCGATCTTCGCCTGGGTCTCGGGACTGCATGCCAGCGTCGTGTCGCCGCCGAGGTACTGGTTCGTGACCGTCTCCATGGCGACCATGCCGAATTCACCCATGCCGTAACGCGTGATCATGGCGCGGGCCAGCTTCGTGGCCTGTTCGATGTCGTTGGAGGCGCCGGTCGTCACGGACCCGAAGATCAGCTCTTCCGCGGCTCTGCCGCCGGTGAGCGTCGCGATCTTGTTCTCGAGTTCCTCCTTGCTCATCAGGTAATGCTCGCCTTCCTCGACCTGCATCGTGTAGCCGAGCGCGCCGGACGTGCGCGGGATGATCGTGATCTTCTGCACGGGCGCGGAATGCGTCTGCATGGCCGCGACCAGCGCGTGACCCACCTCATGATACGCCACGATGCTCTTCTCCTTGTCGGAGAGGATGGCGTTCTTCTTCTGATACCCTGCGATGACGACTTCGATGCTTTCCTCGAAGTCCCTCTGGCTCGCCGCCTTGCGGCCGTCACGGACAGCCCGCAGCGCGGCTTCGTTCACGATGTTCGCCAGCTCCGCGCCGGAGGCACCGGACGCCATGCGCGCGATCTTGCCGTAGTCGATGTCCCCTTCGGTCTTGACCTTCTTGGCGTGCACCTTCAGGATGGCTTCCCGGCCCTTCAGGTCGGGCAGTTCCACGGGTACGCGGCGATCGAATCTGCCCGGACGGGTCAGCGCCGGATCGAGCGATTCGGGCCGGTTGGTCGCCGCCAGGATGATGACCCCGGTATTGCCCTCGAAGCCGTCCATCTCTGTGAGCAGCTGGTTGAGCGTCTGTTCACGTTCGTCGTTCCC
>JAFZRG010000076.1 GCA_017619985.1 Bacillota bacterium
CTTTATTCCGCGTGCGCGATGAAGTCCGCGACTTCCGGCCAGAAATCACCGTCCGTCAGGGTCTCCAGCAATTCGATGCACAGGTCCGTGCCACCGTTGCTGTTGCAGAAGATGCAGGCGCCGTCCTTCGTCACGAGGTCCATGACGGTCAGGCTGCGGTAGCCGCCGTCGTCGCCCCAGTGCCAGATGACGTTCTTATCCTTAGCGGGGATGCCCCAGCCGAGGCCCCAGTACACGCCTTCGGTCGCCCGGTTCTGCGGGCTCGTCATCTCCCTGAACGACTCTTCGCTCAGATGGCCGTGCTCGTTCAGGATCTCGAGCATGTACTTCGCGTAGTCCTCCGCGCCGCTGTACAGAGACCAGGCAGCGTTGGGCTCCGGCGCGTTGCCGCCCAGATCCATCTCCATGCGGATCGGCCACATCGGTTCGCCTTTTCTGTGCTGGTTGGCTTCGATGCGGGTCATCGCTTCCTCCCAGACCGGGTAGGAATTCGTCATGCCGAGAGGCTTGAGGAATTCATCCCAATAGTGGTCGCAGAATTCCTTGCCGGTGATGACGTCGACGATCTTCTGCAGGTAGTAATAACCTTCGCCCGAATACGAATAGGACGTACCCGGGTCAAACAGGAACTTCAGGTAGGGCTTCTTGTCCCAGTTGGGAAGGCCCGTGCCGTGGCTTAAGACCTGGCGCGCTGTGATGGTTTGGATGCGAGGGTCCTGCGACACCTGCACTTCCGGCGCCAGAGGCGCGATGGGTTCGTCCAGGGTGAGCACGCCGCGGTCGACGAGGCGCATGACCAGGCAGGCGAACAGCGTCTTCGTGAGCGAGGCGGCCTCGATGATCGTAGAAGGCTCGTAAGGCTTGCCCGTTTCGACGTTCTGCACGCCGAAAGCGTAGGCAGCGCCTGCTTCCCCGGCCTTGATCAGCCGGTAGTTGAAGCCCGGCACCTCGTGTTTTTCCGTCAGTTCCCGGAAGAATCCGGCGTCGTAATAATCCAGTTCAGTGCGAAGTCTCATCTTCGTTCTCCTTTCTGAGCAGTCCGCCGACCAGCACGAAATGATCCGGCAGACTGCCTTCCGCGGCCCATTCGATCTCGATGCCGCAAAGATCTTTCAGCGTTTTTTCCACGTTTCCCCCGACGGATTCGATGGAGTGCCGCACGAGTTCCGGGTGCCTGCACTGTCCGCCTTCCGGTCTGGTGCAGGTCTCGCATAATCTGCATGACCCGAGGGAAAGCGCCATGCTGCCCGGGTGCTCCCGTTCCATCTCCCGCAGTTCCGCGTCCAGCCGTTCCTTTTCCTTCCAAAGCGCGTCTTCCATCTGCCGCAGCGTACGCCCGCCGCGGTAGGTAAGCCGGTACCCGTAAATCTGCAGCACGTCGAAGGCCTTCCAGAACTCCACCGGGTCGAAATCGAACGGCGGACACGACCAGGTCTTTCCATAGTCGGAACACGCGCTGCAGCAGGCCTGCGTAGCGCCGAAATCCACGTACTCCTCTACGTAATCGCAGATGCGCACCTCTTTTTTGATCGGTTCTATCGAATACTCCATCGCCTTATACCAGTTCCTGCAGCCGTACCGTTCCGTCGGCATATGCCGCCGCTTCCGCGCTGTCGTGCGTCACGAACAGCACCGTCTTTTTCTCTTTGCGCCACCGCTCGCTCAGCCTGCCCGCGATGCGGTCCTTCAATTCCTCGTCCAGGCCGGTGAACGGCTCGTCCAGCAGGAAAGTATCTCCCCCGTAAGCCAGCGCCCTCGCCAGCGCGCCTCTTCTCTGCATGCCGCCGGACAGCTCGGACGGTCTCTTGTCCGCCGCGTCCGTCAATTCCATGAGCGCCAGCGCTTCCGCGATCTCTGCCTCGCAGCCCGGACCGCAGACCAGTTCCAGGTTCTGCCGGAGCGTGAGCCAGGGCAGCAGGCGGCTGTCCTGGAAGACCGCGCTTACCTTCCGTCCTTCCATACCGCTGACGCTCCCCCCGAAGTCTTCCAGCCCGAGCAGGATCTTCAGCAGCGTCGTCTTGCCGAGGCCCGACGGCCCCATGACCGCCGTGATCTCCCCGTCCGGAATACGCAGATCCAGGTCCTGCAGCACAATCTGTCCGTCGTATGCCTTGCTGATGCGGGTCAGCACGATGTCGCGGTCCGTATCCATGCTACCACCTCCTCAAAGCAAAGCGCAGCGCTTTCTCGAAGCACACGGACAGCAGCACGATGCCCACGGTCCAGGCGAACAGATCCGCCCCTTCCAGGTACATCTTCGCGGTCAGCAGATGATAGCCCATGGAGATCCTCGGACTGCTGAGGACTTCCGCCGCCACCGTGCTTTTCCAGGACAGGCCGGCGCATAAGGAAAGGCCCGCCTTGATGTAGCCCATACTGGCAGGGATCAGGATCTTCGAGGTGTAGCGGCCGCCCGTGACCCGGTAGACCTGCGCCAGCTCCCGGTATTCCGCGGGCACGTTCTCAAAGCCCTGCAGGATATTGGTATACATGACCGGGAAGCACATCAGGAAGCACACGAACAGGGGCACGGCCGCGCTCTTCATGCACAGCAGCGCGATCAGGATGACGGACATGACCGGCACGGAACGGATGACCGCGGCAGGGACCGCCAGGATCTCCCGGACGGTCCGGTTCTTCTGCGCGGCGAGTGCGCAGGCGAAGCCGAGCAGACAGGCAAGCGCAAGGCCCGCGGCGACCCGCAGAAGGGTCACGGCGCAGGACTGCCAGAACGAGCCTTGCATGCAAAGCTGAAACAACCTCTGACAAGTAAAAACCGGCGAAGGCAGCACAAAGGACTTCCCCAGCGCCATGCTCGCGATCTGCCATACGGCAAGCCAGAGCAGGGCTGCGGCGATCTTCGTCCCTATGCGCTTTTCGCCGGTCTTATCGTTCATGTTTTACTAGAATTCCAGCTTGATGCTGTATGCCGTCGGATGATCCTTGCCAAAGTAGAAATCGTCTCCGGGGATGGAGCCGCCGACCGCCTGCGGATTGTAGGAGGACAGCGTCTCGTACAGCGGGGTCAGGATGCTCTTGCAGGCTTCGAAGCCGGTCTCGAGCATGATGTTGCAGCGAGGCATGGCCGCTTTGGCAACGCCCGCGGCCGGCAGGATGCCCGCGTTCGCGATGGTCTCCGCCGCGGCGTCCTTATCCGCCTGGAACCGTTCCAGCGCCTCGTAGTATCTGTTCAGGAAGTATACGATGTCGTCCGCTCTTCCGTCCGCGAGCCCCGCCCTGCAGGCGATGACGCCCATGGGCAGGTCGTAGCCGAACGCGTCTTTCCACATGGCGTTGAGGTCGAGATCGACCTTTACCGTGTCCGCCTTGCCGCACGCGACGGTCACCTGGGGTTCGGGCACGAGCGCGTAGCCGCTCTGGCTGATGAGCGTGGAAACGACGTCGGCGTGGGAATTCAGCCACACGAGTTCGATGTCGTCCTCCGCGAGTCCTGCCTGGGCCATCAGCGCCTTGAAAGCGTATTCGGGCACGCCGCCCATGCCGGAGGCGTAGACCGTTTTGCCCTTCAGGTCCTCGAGGCTGCTGACCGGGTCAGCGCCGTTACTCAGCAGGTACAGCACACCGCCGGTGTTGACGCCGAGCAGTTTGACGCCGCCTTCGGTCTTGTTGTACAGCACGGCCGCCACATTGGACGGGATGGCCGCGATGTCCAGTTCGCCGTTCAGCAGGCCCGCCATGCACTGGTCAGGCGAGTCGTATACGGTGACGTTCAGGAACGAGATGTCATCGCTGATCATGCCGGCCATGCCCATGCCGGTCGGGCCCATCAGCGTGCCGATATTCAGCGGTGCGGACAGCGATTCGGGCACGGAAGGCTCGGCGGGAGCCGCTTCCTTCGTGCAGCCGGCGAGCGCCGCCAGCACCAGTACGACAGATAAGAGCAATACGGTAAGCTTTTTCGTTTTAACGTTCTTCATACTCTATCTCCTCTTCTTTTGAGTCTTTATAGGAGATTCCCAGATCATTTCCCAGCAGTCCCCCGTACATGATGGAATATTTGCCGAATTTATCGCGGACGGCGTCCATGGCAGCGTCCACGGCTTCGTTCTTCTTTTTTGCCTCTTCCCGCGCCGGACTGAACAGGCTGAGCTGTTCCTCCGGTTCGCCTTCCGACAGGCTGATGCCCGTGATGGTGATGAGCCGTATCGGTCTTTCGTAGCGCCAGTTCCGGTCGATCAGGTCCATGGCAGCCGCCGCGATATCCGCGGAAGCGTTGACGGAACTGTCGAGCTGCACCTGGCGGGAGATGTCGCGGAATTCCGGGTCGCGGATATCCACCTTGACCCCCGAAGCGCGCAGCCCGTATTTCCTCAGCCGCTGCGACACGCGGTCCGAGATCGATACGACAGCCGTGCGCACGTCGTCTCTACCAAGCAGATTGCGCCGGAACGTGATGCCCTTCCCCACCGACTTGATCTCGCGCTCGGCGCCGTACGCCGAGACCGGCGCGTCGTCGAGTCCGTTGGCGTAGCGGTACATCTCGTCGCCGTGCTTGCCGAACGCGCTGTGCAGCAGCGCGGGGTCTGCCTGCGCGATGGCGCCGATGGTGCGGATGTTCATGGATTCGAGTTTCGCAGCGGTCGACTTGCCCACGAAGATCAGATCGCGGGCCGGCAGAGGCCACAAAATGTCTTTATAGTTCCCGCGGGTGATCTCCGTCGTGGCGTCCGGCTTTTTGTAGTCGCTGCCCATCTTGGCGAACACCTTGTTGAAGGATACACCGACAGATTGCCTCAGGCCCGTCTCCGCCTTGACCGTTTCGCGGATCTCGTCCGCCATCTCTTTGCCGGTCAGGCCGAATTTTGACAGGCTGCCCGTCACGTCCAGCCACGATTCGTCGATGGAGAACGGTTCCACGAGATCCGTGTACCGCAGGTAAATGCCGTTGATGATCTTGCAGAACTTCTCGTACTTCTCGTGATGCGCCGGCAGCAGCACCAGGTCCGGACACTTCCGCCGGGCCTGCCATATCGTCTCCGCCGTCTGGACCTTGTATTTCTTCGCTTCCTCGTTCTTCGCCAGGATGATGCCGTGGCGGCTCTTCGGGTCACCGCAGACGGCC
>JAFZRG010000077.1 GCA_017619985.1 Bacillota bacterium
GACAGACGGGATGGAGAGCCGCATCTCCGGGATCGTATACGGCATCCCGGCGGTGAAGGGCGTCGATTTCGGTGCGGGCTTTTCCGCCGCATACATGATGGGCAGCGAGTGCAACGATCCCTTTGAGATCCGCGGCGGCAGGGTCGTGACCCGCACCAACAACTGCGGCGGCATCCTCGGCGGGATCACGACGGGGGGTCCCATCGTGTTCCGGGCGGCTTTCAAGCCGACGCCATCCATCGCGAAAGAGCAGGATACGGTCAACCTGCGGACGATGCAGAACGTGAAGATCTCCGTTCCGGGCCGGCATGACCCGTGCATCGTGCTGCGGGCGGTCCCGGTCGTGGAGGCTGCAGCAGCCCTCGCGATCCTGGACGCGATGACGGAACCGGCGCAGGCAAAGGATACGGATCTTGCCGCCTGCCGCGCGAAGATCGACGGGATCGACGCGCAGCTGCTGCGCCTGTTCGAGGAACGCATGGAAACGGCGGCCGCGATCGCGGAGATCAAGAAAATTCAAGGCCTCCCGGTATTCGACGCGGCGCGCGAACAGGAGATCTTGCAGGAAGTGTGCGGCAGGCTGCCGGAGGACCTGAAGGACTACGGAAAGAAACTGTTTGCGGTCCTGCTGGATGTGTCCAAGGACTATCAGAAGCGCAGGATGGAAGAGGACGGAACATGCTGAGATGCGGACTGCTGGGCGAGAAGCTGGGTCACAGTTATTCGCCCGAGATCCACGCCCTGCTGGGCGATTACGAATACGAACTGTACGAGAAGACCCCGGCCGAGACGGAGGTCTTTCTGCGGCATGGGGATTTCGACGGCCTGAACGTGACCATCCCGTATAAAAAGACGGCAGCGGCGCTGTGCGACGCGCTGAGCCCTATGGCCCGCAGACTGCGCAGCGTCAATACGATCGCGGTGCGGACGGATGCGCAGGGAAAGCGCATCCTCTTCGGCGACAACACGGACTATGCCGGTTTTCTGGCCCTCGTACGCAGGAGCCGTATGCATATCGAAGGCTGCAAATGCCTGGTACTGGGCAGCGGCGGTGCTTCCGTGACCGTACAGGCAGTACTGAAGGATCTCGGCGCCGGCGAAGTGGTCGTGATCTCCCGCAGCGGCACGGACAACTACGAGAACCTGGAACGCCATGCGGACGCGGATATCCTGGTGAACACGACGCCGGTGGGCATGTATCCGGACAACGGCAAGGCGCCGCTGGATCTGGAAAGGTTCCGGCAGCTGAAAGCCGTGTACGACCTGATCTACGATCCTTCGCGGACCGCGCTGATGCTGCAGGCGGAAACGCTTGGGATCCCGGCGTTCGGCGGTCTGTATATGCTCGTGGCGCAGGCGGAGGCGGCAAGCCGCGTCTTTACGGCGGATGACCCTTCGAACCCCGACAGAGACCCTCTGCAGTCCGCGGCAAAGATCCGGGCGATCTTCGAATTCATGGAGGCCCAGCAGCAGAACATCGTCCTGATCGGCATGCCCGGCTGCGGCAAGACGTCGGTCGCGAAAGCGTTGGCGGAGCAGACGGGACGGCCGGTATACGAGGCGGACGCGGAGATCGCAAAACGGGCAGGGAGGTCCATTCCGCAGGTCTTTGCCGAAGACGGAGAGGACGCGTTCCGCGCGCTGGAGACGGAAGTGCTGGCGGATCTGGGCAAACTATCCGGGATCATCCTTTCGACAGGCGGCGGCTGCGTGACCCGTCCGGAAAACTATCCGCTGCTGCATCAGAACGGCCGCATCGTATTGATCCAGAGGGATATTTCCCTGCTCGAAAAAGAGGGAAGGCCGCTTTCGATGGCGCAGGACATAAATGGTATTTATGTCAACAGGCAGCCTCTCTATGAAGAGTTTGCAGACTTCTCCGTGGTCAACGGCAAGACGCCGGAAGCCTGCGCAGCCTTGATCTGCAAGGAGTTGGAGCGATGAAGATACTTGTCATCAACGGACCGTGCATCAACATGCTCGGCATACGCGAACCGGAGATCTACGGCACGGAAGGGTATCAGGAGCTGCTGGACCTCATCGAACGTACGGCGGAAGAGGAAGGTCTGGACATCGAGTGCTTCCAGTCGAACCATGAAGGCGCCATCGTGGATAAGATCCAGGAAGCGTACGGACGGTTCGACGGCATCGTCATCAACCCGGCTGCGTATACCCACACCAGCATCGCCATCCTGGACGCGCTCAAAGCGGTCGCGATCCCGGCTGTGGAAGTGCACATCTCCGACGTGGACAGCCGCGAGGATTTCCGCCGGATCTCGTATGCCGGCATGGCCTGCGAAAAACGCATCGCGGGGCAGGGCATCGACGGCTATCGCCAGGCACTTTTGTATTTAAAGGAATCACTATGAACAGAACCATCATACGTATGATTGCGCTCGCATTAATACTTTGCCTGCTTTTTCCGTTTGCGGCCTTTGCAACGGAAAGAGAGGGGCCCGTCATGCAGACCATCATCATCTCCATTGAACCGACCGCTGATGATAAACAGGCGCTGGTCGAACGCCTCTGTGCGCAATTCGACCTGAGCATCGTCTACGACTATTCCAGTCTGAACATGGCTGCGCTGCGCAGCAACAAAGAGTTGACGCAGGAAGGCCTAGAGAAACTGCTGGCTGACATCGCGCTGGATCCGGACGTTCTCGGCGCGGAACCAGACCAGGTCATCGAGCTGGACCCGAGAGAGTGGGAAGGCTTCGACACGCCTATTGCGGACGGACCGGTCACGAGAGCGCAGGCCATCTGCGAGCTGTGGAAACTGGCCGGAAAGCCTGTCGTTAACTATATCCTGCCGTTCTCCGACGTGGATCAGGAGGCGGACTATGCCGAAGCGGTGCGCTGGGCGGCTGCGGAAGGGGTCACGGCGGGCACCGGGAACGGATGCTTCAGCCCGGACGCAAACATTACGAAGCAGCAGCTGGCGGCGATGTTCTATGCATACGCGAAAAAGCAGGGCAGAGGCTTCGCCGGCATGTGGATGTTCTTGCTGCAGGCGGAAGACCGCGACCGGATCGCGGAATACGCCTATGAGCCAATGTGCTGGCTCACGATGAAGGGCGTGCTGAAGACAGATGAGGAGGGCAATCTGAATCCTTCCGCGACGCTTACAGCCGCGGAACTGCAACAGATCCTGGCGAGGTTTGCGGAAATATCAGCAGAATAGGTGCTTGCAAAATTTTTCCAAATAAACTATAATGAAGATGCATATAGCGGTTAAAGTGTTCATATGCACCCACAAAAACACCGGAGGGTTGTGGCCTCCGGTGTTTTTTACGGGCTGGCTGTTGCTAACGATCCCTGTCCAACCACTTGCAAACATAGTATGCAACTACATCTGCCATAACAGAGATGATAAAAGCGGTTAAAGTATTCATGTTCACCACCTCCTCTCTGTTGCCAGATTGGAATGCAGCAGCAGGAAAATATTACCATAACGCAAGATAAATGTAAATTATTTCCATCTATTTTTCTGCCTAAAGTATGCTACAATAACTCTGTTAACCGCTTAATACTCACCGAACGAAAGGAAACCCCATGAGCAAAGAACTGACTCTTCGCGATAGAATGAAGCAATACGAGACCGTCACCAAGCACTGGCTGACCCTTCGCACCCCGAAGGTGATTCGCCTGGACATGAAAGGCGCAGCGTCTTTCTGCAAAGGCTTTGAGCAGCCGTTTGACGACTTGTTCTCCCGCTGCATGATGAAGACCGCGCAGGAACTGTGCGCGAATATCCCCGGCGCCGTGTTCGCCTACACCCAGTCCGATAAGGTCAGCGTCGTGCTGAACGACGTGACAGAGGAAGGCAAGACCGACAGCTGGTGCGACGGCTGCGTCAACAAGATGGTGGCGCTGTCCGCCGGCATGGCGACGCTGGCGTTCAACAAGGCCTACGCCGAGGAAGTTTCTAAACTGCACGACGTGGAGCTCAACGCGATCTACGGCCCGAAGCAGTGGACCGCGCAGTTCGACAGCCGCACGTTCTGCCTGCCCGACGTCTGGGAAGTCCGCAACTA
>JAFZRG010000078.1 GCA_017619985.1 Bacillota bacterium
CCCTCCGGGCTCTTTCTCTTTGGTGAAGGCGGTGAGAATCGAACTCACGTCCGAAAGCATTTCCACCCGACTTTCTCCGAGCGCAGCCTTTCGGTTAAGTCTCGGGTTTCCAGTCGCCGAAAGGCAGGCTAAAGGTCGCCCCAGTCCGAATTGGCCCTGCTGCGGTCCGGACACCCCGCCTCAGGTTTCCTGCATGTCGACGCCGGATCCTCAGCCTGCAGGTGAGCTCAGGCCGACGCGCGGGCAGCTAACTAAGCTGCGAATGCGAAATTGTTTCTAGAATTATCGTTTCTTTTGAACGGGCTCTGTTTAACGCTGACTGGGCCGACAGCGGCTCGCTTATCCGACTTCCACACCCCCGTCGAAACCTTTACGCCCCCGTAGGGGAAGGTGTTTTGCCTTCCAAAGCATGGGTATTATAGCACGCTTTCCGCGCGGATGCTATTACAAATCGTTTACAATACGCCCTTGATGAAGATCTCCAGGCCGATGGCGATCAGGATGACCCCTCCGACGATGCCGGCCTTGCCGGCCAGTTTCGTGCCGAACGCTCTGCCCAGGCGCAGCCCGCCCATGCAGATGGCGAACGTGACCACACCGATGATAAGCGATTCCGTCAAAGCGGCCTGCCAGCCAAGCTCCGCGATCGCAAAGCCGACGGACAGCGCGTCGATGGACGTCGCGACGCCTTGGGCGATCAGTTCCCCGCCGCTGAGGTCGCGCACGGATTCCTCCGCCGCCAGTTCCGCTTCCGCGTCAAGATCCGGCGGCATCGCACGATGCGCCAGCTCCTCGGCGATCATCTTTCCGCCTAAAAACACCAGCAGAACGAGAGCGATCCAGGGGATGGCCTTCTGAAAGAGCGCGAACTTTTCCGCGACGGTATGCACGCAGATCCAGCCGATGAGCGGCATGGCGATCTGGAAGAAACAGAACGTGCCTGCGATGCGCGTCATGCGTCCCACCTGCATGCCGGGATTGGCCAGCCCCGCGGCAACGGATACGGAGAATGCGTCCATCGCCAGCGCGACGCCGAACAGTATGCTGTTGATCAGAAAACCAAGGGTAAAAAACATCTTTATGCTTCCGGGCGGATCCCGTTGAAACGCCCGTCTTTCGTTTATATAATTTAGGGAGCAGAGGTATTAAAGGTATTATACCATGGAAAAGCATGATCCACACACACGATATGCCTGGCGCTGCCTCATCCTGTTTTCTCTTCTGTACATGTCGCTGTACTGCTGCCGCCTGAACCTTGGCAACGCCGCAGCGATAATGATGGACGATCTCGGATGGACGGCGAAGGATATCGGCATCCTCACGTCCGCCCTGTTCTGGGCCTACGGCATCGGCCAGCTCATCAACGGCAGGCTGTCCGAGATCGCGGGACCCGGAAAGTTCATCGTCCTCGCCGCGCTGCTTTCGCCTGCCTGCAACCTGCTGATGCCGCGGCAGACGAACCTCGCCGTGATGGCTGTCCTCTGGGCGTGCAACGGGTACTTCCAGTCCATGGCCTGGGCTCCGGGGCTCACGCTGCTCTCCGGTTGGTGGCCGAAAAACAGGCACGGTTTTGCCGCCGGCTTTGCCAACGCGTTTTCGGGATTCGGCCAGGCGCTGTGCATGGTCACGACAGCGGCCTCCCTGAGCCTGCTGCCTTCCCTCGGATGGCGCAGCTGCTTTCTTCTTCCCGCCGCAGTTCCCCTTCTCACCCTTGTTTTCTACAAACTTCTCGTAAAAGAGACGCCTTCCGACGCGGGGCTGCCCGCTCCCGCGGACGCCGATCCTGAAACAGCGGAAAACGAGGCGCAGATGAAGGCGATCGTACAGGAAAAAGGCGCGCTTTATCCTTTCGTTTACTTGTTGAAAATAAAGCGCTTCCGCGCCTGGCTCGTCATCCTCTTCCTCTCAGGCGTCATCCGCTACGGCATGATGACCTGGATCCCTCTGTATTTCAGCGACCGCTTCGGTTTCGACGTGCAGGCGGGTCTTTTCCAGTCCCTGGCGTTCCCCGTCGGCATGGGCATCGGCACGTTCGTCCTGCCCGTGCTCACCGACCGTTTCTGCCCGCACGACCGGCTCCCTGCCGTGATCGCCTGCGGCGCGGTCCTCGCAGGTTCCGTGGCGGCCTTCTTCCGGCTTGATCCTTCAGTGGCTGCAGGCCCCGTCCTGATCAGCCTTGCGCTGTTCATCGCCGGCTTTGCCGTCTACGCCATCATCGGCTGCGCATTCTCGTACGCGTGCGACATCGGAGGGAGCACGTTCACCGCAACAGCTGCCGGCATCCTGGATTTCAGCGTCTACATTGGCGCCGCCGTCCAGAGCATCGTCTACGGCTTTTTCCTGAAGGCTATGGGCTGGGGCATGGTCTTCGCCTCGATCGCCGCGATGAGCCTGGTGATCCTGCTCATTGCCGCCGGGAGCAGAACACGCTGACCTGTGCTTCACCTGCATGTAATTGTAAAACGCGATGCCTGAAGCGCTCAGCACGCCCGTTACCACAAACACAGCTGCGGCGAACAGATAACGCCGGTCGCCTATGGCACTGCCGCCCAGCGTCGATGTGACGACGGAAGGAATGCGCCCGAGCGTGCAAATGATGATCAGCTTCGTCAGGTCGATGTCGGTCAGGCCGGCGAAATAGCAGAGCAGATCTTTCGGCGTGCCGGGCATCATGAAAATGGCCGCAAACAAAAGCAGCCTTTTCGGAGAATAGTGCAGGAATTTCAGCTGATCCAGCTGCTCGTCAGAGAAAAACAGGTTCACGACGGATGGGCCGAACCTGCGCACAAGCAGCAGCACGATCACGCTGCCGATCCCTTCTGAGAGCAGGCATAAAAACGTGCCCCTCACCGCACCGAAGGCGTAGCCGGCCGCCAGTTCCAGCGGCTCCCCGGGGATGAACGCAGCGAATATCTGGACGATGGTCAGCAGACAGTAGACCAGCGCGCTGTAAGGATGATGCGCCGCGAACCATTCCCTCGCATAGACGGGATCCGTGGCCATGCGTTTCAGATTCCCGAAATACAGAATACAAAAAGTCAGGCCGATGGCGGTCACCAGGATGATGACCGCCGCGGCCTTTGTTTTTCTGTCGTTCTTCTTTTTTTCTACTTCGCGGGCGTCCACTTCCAGTTGCGGATCTCGGGCAGATCTTCGCCGTATTCCGCGATGTACTGCTTGTGCTCGACCAGCTTGTCCTTCATCTTCTGGATGAGGTGGCTGTCGCGGTCACCGAGGTCGATCTGCAGCAGTGCCTGCATCGTCAGGCTGAAGCGGTCGATGCCGTTCTGTACGCGCATGTCGAACGGCGTCGTGATCGTGCCCTCTTCCATGTAGCCGAACACGTGGAAGTTCTTGTTCGTGCGGTGATAGACCAGCTCGTGGATGAGCGTCGGATAGCCGTGGAACGCGAAGATGACAGGCTTGTCCTTCGTGAACAGCGCGTCGTACTCCTGGTCGGACAGGCCGTGCGGATGGATGCGGTCGCTCTGCAGGCGCATCAGATCCACGACGTTGACGACGCGGATCTTCAATTCGGGGAATTCCTCGCGCAGGATCGTGACCGCCGCCAGGGTCTCGAGCGTCGGCGTGTCGCCGCAGCAGGCCATGACCACGTCGGGTTCTTCGCCCTGATCCGTGGAAGCCCACTGCCAGATCCCGATGCCCTGCGTGCAGTGCTTGACAGCCTGCTCCATGGTCAGCCACTGAGGCCGCGGGTGTTTGCTCGAAACGATGACGTTCACGTAATCGCGGCTGCGGATGCAGTGGTCGAAGCATTCGACGAGGCAGTTCGCGTCGGGCGGCAGGTACATGCGCACCACGTCCGCCTTCTTGTTCGCCACGTGATCCAGGAAGCCCGGATCCTGGTGGGTGAAGCCGTTGTGGTCCTGCTGCCATACGTTGGAACTCAGGATATAGTTGAGGGACGCGATGCTCGCTCTCCAGGGCAGATCTTCGCAGACCTTCAGCCATTTGGCGTGCTGCGAGAACATGGAGTCCACGATGCGGATGAAGGCCTCGTAGCTGCAGAAGAAGCCGTGGCGGCCCGTCAGCAGGTAGCCTTCCAGCCAGCCTTCGCACATGTGCTCGGACAGCATGGAGTCCATGACACGCCCGTCGTTTGCCAGGAACTCGTCGCCTTCGATGATCTCGGCGTTCCAGTCTCTGTTCGTCTCTTCAAATACCGCGTTCAGGCGGTTGGAAGCGGTCTCATCCGGTCCGAAGATGCGGAAGTTCTTCGCCTCTTCGTTCAGCTTGTAGATATCGCGCACGTAACCGCCGAGGACGGTCATGTCCTGTGCCTCCACGGCGCCGGGGGCGGGCACGTCGATGCCGTATTCGCGGAAGTCGGGCAGGCGCAGTTCCTTGAGCAGTTTGCCGCCGTTCGCGTGCGGGTTCATGCCCATGCGGCGGTCACCCTTCGGAGCGAAGTCCAGCAGTTCCTGCTTCGGGGAACCGTCTTCGTTGAACAGCTGCTCGGGCTTGTAGCTCTTCAGCCACTTTTCGAGCAGTTCCACATGCTCGGGCTTGTCCATGGGGATGGGCACCTGGTGCGCGCGGAACGTGTTCTCGATGGGCTTGCCGTCGACCATCTTCGGTCCGGTCCAGCCCTTCGGGGAACGGAACACGATCATGGGCCATGCAGGTCTCTTCTTCAGCTTGCCGGATCTGGCTTTCTTCTGGATGGCCTTGATGTCCGCGATGCAGGCGTCCAGGGCTTCCGCCATGGCCGGGTGCATCTTCTTCGGGTCATCGCCCTCGACGAAGTAGGGCTTCCAGCCGCAGCCCTTGAAGAAGCTTTCGATCTCTTCGTGGGAGATGCGGGAGAAGATCGTCGGGTTGGCGATCTTGTAGCCGTTCAGGTGCAGGATGGGAAGCACCGCGCCGTCATTGGCGGGGTTCAGGAACTTGTTCGAGTGCCAGGACGTGGCCAGCGGACCGGTCTCCGCTTCGCCGTCGCCCACGACACACGCCGCGATCAGGTCGGGATTGTCGAACACCGCGCCGAACGCGTGCGCCAGGGAATAGCCCAGTTCGCCACCTTCGTTGATGGAGCCCGGCGTTTCCGGCGCCACGTGGCTCGCGATGCCGCCGGGGAACGAGAACTGCTTGAACAGTTTCTTCATGCCGGCAACATCCTGCGTGATGTTCGGATAGATCTCCGTGTAGGAACCGTCCAGCCAGTTCTGAGCGACCATGGCGTTGCCGCCGTGGCCGGGGCCGGACAGGTAGATCATGTTCAGATCGTATTCGTTGATGACCCGGTTCAGATGCGTGTAGATGAAGTTCTGGCCGGGAACGGTGCCCCAGTGGCCGACGATCTTTTTCTTGATCTTGTCGCGGGTCAGGGGCTCCTTCAGAAGGGGATCCTCCAGCAGATAGAGCTGTCCTGCGGAAAGATAATTTGCGGCACGCCACCAGGCGTCCAACTGCTTATAGGTCTTTCTGTCCATTTTTTACTCCTCTCCGATGATCTTGCAGACGTCTACCCAGCCTTTGCAGGGCGTGTATTTTTCCAGGATCTCCGGGCTGGAATCGAACGTCGTATAGTCGTCGCCCGCCGCGGAGTGGACCATTTCGAAGCGCTTGAGGGATACGTCCAGGTATACATCGATGCCGTCCTTGATGCCGAACGCGCAGACGCCGCCGGGTTCGTGACCCACCAGTTCCTGCACTCTGTCTCTGGGGATCATGCTGGGCTTGCAGTGAAAGTAGCTCTTGAATTTGCTGCTGTTCACCTTGGTGTCGCCTGCCATGACGATCATGACGGGCTGCTCGCCCACCATGAACGTAAGGGACTTCGCGATCTCAGCTTCCGTGCAGCCGATGGATCTCGCGGCGTCTTCCACGGTGTCGATGTACAGTTCCCTGTGGTGCACGTATTCCATGCCGCCCACTTTTTCCAGATATGCTTTTGCGAGTTCGTAAGACATCTGTTCCCTCCTAACGGTTCTTCATGCTGCGTTCCATGTTCCGGTCAGCATCTCTCTTTGCGATATCCGCTCTCTTATCGTACAGTTTTTTGCCCCTTGCGACAGCCAGTTCGAGCTTGACCAGGCCTTTGTGGGTCAGGTAGACCTTCGTCGGCACCAGGGTCAGGCCGTCCTGCGTGACCGCCGCCTCGAGCCTGCGGATCTCCCCCTTGTGGAGCAGCAGTTTCTTGGGGCGCATCGGATCCGTGTTGTAGCGGTTGCCCTTGTCGTAAGGCGCGATGTTCATGTTGTAGACGAAGACTTCGCCCTTCACCACCTTCGCGAACGAGTCCCGCAGGCTGACGCCTCCGCCGCGCACGGATTTGATCTCCGTGCCGGTCAGCACGACGCCGGCCTCGTAGGTGTCCTCGATGAAGTAATCGTGGCGCGCCTTCTTATTGTTCTCGATCAGTTTTTCCATCAGTCGTACAATCCTCCGAAGCGGGAGAACGGGAACAGGCGCAGCACGGCCTTGCCGAGCACGTCGTCCTCATCCACGAGGCCGATCAATTGATCGCGGCTGTCCCGGGAGTTCTGCCGGTTGTCGCCCATGCAGAACAGCTTGCCCTCCGGGATGGTGATCTCGTCCATCTCCGTATTCGTATAGCCGTCCTTCGTATACGGCTCGTCCTGAGGTTCGCCGTTGATGTACACGACGCCGCCGGTGATGGAGATCGTATCGCCGGGGAGCGCGACGATGCGCTTGACCAGCAGTTTTTCCGCACCGTCCGCAGTCGTCAGGACGCTGTGGAACACGATGATGTCGCCGCGCTGCGGGTCACCGAACAGGCGGTAGCTCTGCTTGCTGATGAACAGATAATCGTTGGGCTGCAGCGTGTTCTCCATGCTGTGCTCCTGCACGATAGTGGGCTTGATGAACTGCAGCACGAGGAAAGCGACGACGATGGCGATCAGGATATCCTTGATCCACTCCTTCGCGTTCTCGCTCAGGCCCTTCTGCGGTTCCTCCTGCGGCTGGTCCGCCTGCGGCTCCGCCGCGGCTTTCTCCTGTTCTTCTATGATCTCAACGGTCTCGTTCAGATTGGGTTCGTTCATAAGATCTCCTTACCGAATAGTTCTTTCTGGATAAAGGCCCACTGGGGCGGGAAAGGCGCTTCCGCCTGCTGCCCGTTCAGGTAGGCCAGGGGCTCCGGCAGCCCGGTAAAGACCAGACGCCCCGCGTGCAGCAGCTGCGTCGTCAGGCCGGTGCGGTCCGCGATCTGCCTGTTGACCCTGCGGTCGCCGTATTTCGCGTCGCCGATCAGCGGGTAGCCCGCATCCTTCAGGTGGGCGCGGATCTGGTGGCTGCGCCCGGTGACCAGTTCCACCTCGGTCAGCGTAAAGCGTCCGTCCGTATACAGAGGCCGCGCGATGGTCTCGATGACCTTGCCCTCTGCTGCCGTCTCCGGCAGGATGCGCACTTTATTGGTCTTCTCGTCCTTGAGCAGCCTGTTCTTCAGGTGCAGTTCCTTCTTCAGCTGCCCGCAGACGATCGTATAGTAATATTTCGTAAATCCGCTGTCTTCCGCCAGCGCCGCGCTCAGGATCCGCAGCGCCTGCGCGTTCTTGCCGAACACCACGAGGCCCGTCGTGTTGCGGTCCAGCCGGTGCACGGGCGAAGGCACGAAGCTCTTCTCCAACCGGGGCACATAGTCCCCCTTTTCGATCAGATAATCGATCACCTGGTTCGCCAGCGTGTCCTTTTTCTCGCTGCTGTCGCCGTGGACCAGCAGGCCGAACGGCTTGCAGACGACGAGCACGTTCTCATCCTCATAAGCGGCCGTGAACTGCCGCTTCGGCGCGGACCGGCGCTTTTTCTGCGTGAGCGCGTCCAGATCCGCATCGGACAGATAGATCTGCAGCACGTCCCCTTCCGCGAGAACGGTCTCCTCCTTCGCCCGCCTGCCGTTGACCTTCACGTCCTTGCGGACGGCCTTGTACACGAGGCTGAGCGGCGCGTTGCACAGATATTTCTTCAGGAAGCGGTCCAGCCGCTGTCCCGCGTCGTTTGCGGTGATCGTTACTTCTTTCATAACTAAATCAGTATACCATAAAAGCCCGCTATGTGATAAACTTATTGGTGGTATTGGAATTATACAGAAAGGGGAACAGCATGAAAAAAATCAAGGATCTGATCTACGACTACAACGATATCTTCGTGGCGCTGCTCATCATCGCAGTCGCGGGCGCGATCATCCTGTGGCGGGTCACGAACATCATGGCCTATCCGGACTATCTGGCCGGCAAGGAACAGACCCAGTCCGGCGAAGTCGATTTCACCGACGTGGACCTGACCCCGACAGACGTGGATAACTTCAACGAAAACCCTGAAGACATCGATACGCAGACGCCTGAGGGCGGCGGGAGCGGCGAACAGACGCCGGCGGACGATCCCTCTCAGGAGGACCCGACGCAGACGGCGCAGACCGACACGGACGGCAATTACATCGTCGAGATCCCGAAAGGATCTTCGGCACTCGGTATCGCAAGGATCCTGAAAAGCCAGGGCATCATCAGCGATGAGGACGCCTTCATGGAGAAGGTCGAAGAGATGGGCGCGACGATGAAGATGAAATACGGAACCTATAAGATCCCGCAGGGCAGCTCTGCCGAAGAGATCATCAACATTCTCATGTAGGAGGTAATTATGGCACTCGTAACCACCAAAGAAATGTTCGCGAAGGCGCTGGACAAGGACTATGCGGTCGGAGCCTTCAACGTCAACAACATGGAGATCATCCAGGGCATCGTGGAAGCGGCTCAGGAAGAGAACGCCCCGCTGATCCTGCAGGTCTCGGCAGGCGCCCGCAAATACGCGAAGCCCATCTATCTGACGAAGCTGGTGGAAGCAGCCATCGCGGATACGGGTCTGGATATCTGCCTGCATCTGGACCACGGCGAAGACTTCGACATCTGCAAGAAGTGCGTGGATGACGGCTTCACCTCCGTCATGATCGACGGTTCCAAACACGAGTTCGAAGAGAATATCCGCCTGACCAAGGAAGTCGTGGAATACGCGCACGCGCACGGCGTGGTCGTCGAAGCGGAGCTCGGCAAACTGGCCGGCGTGGAGGACAACATCAAAGTCGACGCCCGCAACGCCACGTTCACCGTGCCCGAAGAAGCGGCCGAATTCGTCGCCCGCACCGGCGTCGATTCGTTGGCCGTCGCGATCGGCACCAGCCACGGCGCCTACAAGTTCAAGGGAACGCCGTATCTGGACTTCGAGAGACTGGAAGAGATCCACAAGCTGATCCCGGACACCCCGCTCGTGCTCCACGGCGCATCCACCGTCCTGCCCGAATTCGTTGCCCGCTGCAACGAGTACGGCGGCAACATTCCCGGCGCCCAGGGCGTGCCCGAAGACATGATCCTCGAGGCGGTCAAGCACGGCGTCTGCAAGGTGAACATCGACACCGACCTGCGTCTGGCCATGACCGCGGAGATCCGCCGCCACTTCATCGAGCATCCCGAAGATTTCGACCCCAGAAAGTATCTGGGACCGGCCAGGGACGCCATCAAGCGCATGGTGCAGCATAAGATCCGCAACGTGCTGAACGCCAGCGGCCAGAGATAAGAAAAACTTGCATTATTTCCAAAATATGGTATCCTGCAACTATGGATACCATATTTTTTATTTGGACGATATTCTGGCTTGCACGGATCTCGATCGAAGACGCCCGCAACTATATCATCCCCAACCGATATACCCTCGCCATCCTGCTCGCGGCGCCTTTCCTGAGTGCAGCGCCGCTGGGCATGCGATTGCTTGCTGCCCTGCTGCCCGCTGTCCTCATCCCTCTGATGGGCATGGGCGACATCAAACTCTACGCCGCGCTCGGTTTCTGCCTCGGGCCCCGTCCTCTGCTGCAGATCGCCTGCGTTTCCCTGCTGGCCGGAGGCGTCTATGCCGGCGCGCTCGTCCTGCTGAAAAAGGCAAAGAAAAAGGACCGAATCGCGTTCGGTCCTTTTATCGCTTTGTCTGCAGGTCTCGTTCTCTTTTCGGACTATTTCGCGTCGACTTCGCCCATGTGCGCGATCAGTCTCAGCATGTTCGCGGTATAACCCCACTCGTTGTCGTAGAAGGCCACGAGCTTGAACCAGTATTCGTTCAGTTCGATGCCCATGCGCGCGTCGAAGCAGGTCGGAGCGGAATTGCCGATGAAGTCGGAAGAAACGAGGTCTTCGTCCACATATTCGACAACGCCCTTCAGATAAGTCTCGGAAGCTTCCTTCATCTTCTTGCAGATGTCTTCATAGCTCGTCGGCTTCTCCAGCTTGACGTTCAGGTCGACGACGGAGGCGTCAGCGACAGGCACTCTGTAGGAGATGCCGGTCAGCTTGCCCTTGATCGCGGGGATGACGAGTCCGACAGCCTTCGCAGCGCCGGTCGTGCTCGGGATGATGTTGCCGAAAACGGAACGGCCGGCTCTCCAGTCCTTCACGGACTTGGCGTCGACGGTCTTCTGCTTCGAAGTCGCAGCGTGGATCGTGGACATGAAGCCGTTCTCGATGCCGTACGCATCCTGCAGCACCTTGCACATAGGTGCCAGGCAGTTCGTGGTGCAGCTCGCGGCGGACACGATGTCCATGGAGCTGTCGTATTCCTCGTGGTTGACGCCGTAGACGAACGTCGGGGTGACCTTATCCTTGGCGGGAGCGGACATGATGACCTTCTTCGCGCCGCCGATCATGTGGGCCTTCGCGTCTTCCGTCTTCAGATAGACGCCGGTCGCGTCGATGATGTACTCTGCGCCGAGCTTGGCCCAGGGGATCTTGGTCGCGTCGCCTTCGCTGTAGACGAGGATCTTCTTGCCGTTGACGATCATGCCGTCTTCCGCCTTTTCAACTGTGCCCTGGAAGCGGCCGAAGACCGTGTCATACTTGAGCATGTAGATCATGTAGTCGATGTCCGCTTCGCGCTTCGCGATCGCCACGACGTCGAACACTTCGGGCTGCTGCATCGCGATGCGCAGCGCGATGCTGCCGATGCGGCCAAAACCATTGATTCCTAATTTAACAGCCATTTTTTCCTCCTTATCGTTTCAGGACTGCCTGCAGGCAGTTGATTGACTTGCCTTTCGCGGAAAATTTAAGTTCATATTCAGTCTCCACGTTCCGCGCAGCGTAGGGACTGTGGTGCAGGTCGCGCGTGACCCAGCGGATCAGCAGCCCGCGGCTGCGGATCTCGTCCAGGGAAAACGCGAACAGAGCATCGTTATCCGTTTTGAACTGCAGCACCGCCCCGTCCGCGGCGCAGGCTTCGTAAGCGGCCAGCTTGTTTCTGTGGGTCAGCCGGCGCTTGGCGTTGCGTGCCTTCGGCCAGGGATCGCTGAAATTCAGATAGATCCCGTCCAGTTCTCCTTCGGCGAAGAAGTCCCGGGCGTCCTCTATGTACTCCATTATAACAAGAAGATTCGAAAGATTCCAATCTTTTGCTTTCTGAAGGATGCGTACATTGATCTTTGCGCCGCCCTCGACCGCCAGGAAGTTGACGTCCGGGTGCAGGCGGGCCATCTCGCAGATGAATCTGCCCTTTCCCGAACCGATCTCCACATATAACGGGAGCGACGGATCCGCAAAGAGTTTCCGCCAGCTGCCTTTATGCGTTTTGGGGTCCTTCACGGCCCACGCATCGCAGGCCGCCAGGAGCATATCCAGATTTTTGACTTTTCTCTGTCTCATCTAAAACAGCGGCAGCCGGCTGATGGCGATGACCGCGGCGAAATACAGGACGATCACGACGGCGGCGGCTCTGTCCAGCCCGGTGAAGGCCATGCCGTTCATGCGGGTGCGGCCGTCTCCGCCCCGATAGCAGCGGGCTTCCATGGCCATGGCCAGGTCGGCCGCGATGCGGAACGCGCTCACGAACAGGGGCACGAGCAGAGGGATCAGGCCCTTGGCGCGCTCGCGCAGGTTGCCGCTCTCGAAATCCGCGCCTCTCGCAGTCTGCGCTTTCATGATCTTGTCGGTCTCATCGAGCAGCGTCGGGATGAAGCGCAGCGCGATGGTCATCATCATGGCCAATTCGTGGGACGGCAGGCCCAGTTTCGCCAGCGGCGAGAACAGGCGCTCCATGCCGTCGGTCATGGCGACGGGTTTCGTCGTGAGGGTCAGCAGCGAGGAGCCGAAGATGAGCATCACGAGGCGGATCGCCATGAAGGCGGCGCGGTAGATGCCCTCCCGGGCGATCTTCAGGATGCCGAACTGCCAGATGGGCGTTCCGGGGGTCATGAACAGGTTGATGACCGCAGTGAATATGATCAGGAACATGACGGCCTTCAGGCCGCGCGCCATGAATTTGAACGGTACGCCGGACAGCTTGACGACGACGGCCAGACAGAGCGCGCAGAACAGGAATCCGGTAAAATTTTTCACGACGAACAGCGACACGAGGAAAAGGACCGTGCCGATGAGTTTCGTGCGGGGATCCAGACGGTGGACGACGGAATCTCCGGGATAATATTGTCCGAGCGTGATGTCTTTGAGCGCCATTTATCGTAAAGCTTTTACTATCTCGTCCGCGGCTTCGTCTTCGTCGAAGATGTCTGTGCGGACGTTCAAACCTTTCTCTTTTAGGAGGGCCAGCAGTTCGGAAGAGGACGGGGCGGAAAGGCCGATGGCGTGGAGTTCCTCTCTGCGGGAGAACACTTCCTTCGGCGTGCCGTCCATCGCCAGATGACCCTTGTCCAGGACGAGGATGCGGTCCGCGAGGCGCGCCGCATCGTCCATGTTGTGGCTGACGAGCAGGATGGTCAGGCCGCGCTCTCTGTGGATGCGGCATACCATGTCCAGGATGTCCTTATGCCCCTTGGGATCGAGCCCTGCGGTCGGTTCGTCCAGGATGAGCACCTGCGGTTCCATGGCGAGCACGCCCGCGATGGCGACCCTGCGCTTCTCGCCGCCGGACAGTTCGAATGGCGAGACGGGTCCTTTGACGTCGGGGTCGATGCCGACGAGTTTCAGGGCTTCGACCGCCTTTGCTTCGCATTCCTCCGGGCTGAACCCGTAGTTCTTCGGTCCGAAGCACACGTCCTTCAGGACGGTCTCTTCGAACAGCTGATACTCCGGATACTGGAACACCAGGCCGACTTTCCTGCGGGCTTCCCGGGCCTCCTTCGTCTTTTCATTGATATCGACGCCATCCGCCAGCACCCGGCCGTGCGTGGGCTTCATCAGGCCGTTCAGGTGCATGAGCAGCGTGGACTTGCCGCTGCCCGTGTGGCCGATGACCGCGGCGAACTCGCCGCTCTCCACGGTAAAGCTGACGCCTTCCAGCGCCACGGATTCGAACGGCATGCCTTCGCTGTAGATGTATCCGAGATCTCTGACTTCTATCCGCATAGACACTCCGCCAGCCTTTCCGAAGTAATGATGCCTTCCGGCAGAGCGACGCCCCGCGCGGCGAGCTTCGCTGCCATGGACGCGCCGAAGGGCATCTGCAGATTCAGAGAATTCAGCTTCTCCGCATGGGCAAAGAGCTTGTCCGGGCTTTCGTCCAGGACGGGCTTCCCCTGATCCATCACGATGATGCGGTCCGCCTGGGCGGCCTCCTCCATGAAGTGCGTGATCAGGATGACGGTCTTCCCCTGCTCATGCAGGCCGCGGATGATGTTCAGGATCTCCCTGCGGCCGGACGGATCCAGCATGGCCGTCGGCTCGTCGAACACGATGCATTCCGGCTGCATGGCCAATACGCCCGCGATCGCGACGCGCTGTTTCTGGCCGCCGGACAGCAGATGGGGGCCTTTCTTGCGGAATTCGTACATGCCGACCGCCTTCAGGGATTCGTCCACCCTGCGGCGGATCTCGGAAGGCTCCACGCCGAGGTTCTCCGGGCCGAACGCCACGTCGTCCTCCACGACGGAGGAGACGAGCTGGTTGTCCGGGTTCTGGAACACCATGCCGCAGCGGCGGCGGATCTCCCAGGTGTTGTCCGGGTCAGCCGTGGACATGCCGCACACGGTCACCTCACCGGAAGTTGGCAGGAGCAGCGCGTTCAGATGCTTGGCCAGCGTGGATTTGCCGGAACCGTTGCTGCCGACGACCGCGACAAAACTGCCGCGCTCGATGTCGAGCGTGACCCCGTCCAGCGCCATGCGCTTCTCCGAGTGCTTCATGGTGACGTCCGTGTCGGTGTTCAGCGAGCCGTCCTCGTTCTCGGTATAGTACGAAAAGCTGACGTCCTTCAGTTGTATGACCGTCTCTTTGCTCATAACTTTTATATTATATCAAAGAATCAGCCTCTGGAATAGATGATCTTGCCGTCGAGGATGGTCATATCGACCTGAATATTGCGGATATCCTCGGGATCGATGCCGTCCAGGCTGCGGTCGAGGATCGCGATGTCCGCGCGCTTGCCCGGTTCCAGCGATCCTTTGATCTCCTGCTCGCGGCTCAGGTAGGCGCCGTTGTACGTCATCATCCTCACGGCTTCCTTCACCGTGACGCACTCCGCCGTGCCGAGGCACGTGCCGCGCATCGCTTTGCGCGTGACCGCACTGTACATGTTCCAGAACGGGTTGAGCGCGCCGCAGGGCATGTCGGTGGACAGCCCGCAGCGGACGTTGTGATCCATATAGGTGCGGATCGGCGAATACCCCTCGATCTTGTCGGGCGGCAGCAGATCGGGATAGCCGTCTCCTTCGCCGTAGATGAACGACCCCTGCACGATGGCCATGATCCCCATCTCCTCCATCATCGCCAGCGCCTTCTCCGTGGGGAAATACGCATGGATGATGTTGTGGCGGTGTTCGCGCGGATTGGCCTTCCACGCCTTGTACATGGCTTCGACCGCACGCTCCAGCGCGATATCGCCCATGACGTGGATGCCGATGTCCCAGCCCGCGTCGTGGGCCGTTTTGATGTAGCCGTCCAGCTTGTCCAGATCCAGGCGCAGAGGCACTTCCCGCGGGCCGTCGTCGCCCACGTACGCCCAGGATTTCAGGGCGGTCTTGGACGTGAGCCCGTAGTCGATGGCCATCTTCAGCCCCGTGTAGCGGATCCACTCGTTGCCGTAGCCGGCCGCGAAATCGTAGTCGCCGATGACGTGCGCCAGCTGTTCCTCGTCCGGCACGAAGTTGAAGCCGTACCACGTGGGCATCAGGTCCATGCGTACGGTCAGGTCGCCCTGTTCGTACAATTTATGATAAGCCCTCGCCAGGTTACGGGACCCGCCTGCCTCCGTCGTGCTGGTGATGCCATAGGAATTGTACACGGGCATCGCCACGCGGATGAGCTTTTCGAACTCTTCCGGCGAAGGATCTCCAGCGCCATCTCCCGCCATGCCGCTTGCGATATCCATGGCGTTTCTCACCAGCATCATGGCGTTGCCGTGCAGGATGCCGTTCGGTTCGCCCGTGGACGGGTCACGCACGATCTCGCCTTTTTCCGGATCGGGCGTATCCTTCGTGATCCCTGCCAGGCGCAGAGCCATGGAATTCGCCACGCAGCTGCCGAACACGCGGTCGAAGACCACGGGGTGATCCGGCGCCGCCTCGTCCAGTTCCTTTTTCGTAAAGCTGCGGTTCTCCCGGAACTGCGATTCGATGTAGCTGCAGCCCGTGATCCACTTGCCTTTCGGGGTCACGGCCGCCTTCTCCGCCAGTTTTTCCTTCAGCATGCTGAAACTGTCGATGCCGAACAGCACGACGCCCAGGAATGTCTGCCCCGCCTGCCAGAGGTGGCTGTGACAGTCGTTGATGCCGGGCATGGCGCTGCGGCCTTTCAGGTCGATGAGTTTCGTCCACGGCGCAGCCAGCCCCAGGATCTCGCTGCTGTCTCCCGTCGCGAGGATCTCGTTGCCGCAGACGGCCAGCGCCTCGCAGATGCTGTCCGTCTCATCCGCCGTGAAGACCGTGCCGTTGTACAGGATGATGTCGGGGGTGTCGAATCTCGTATTCATGGGAAGTCCTCCTTTATTTGCCGCTTCTGCACCTATTGTACCATATGCTATAATGGCTGCAGAGGTGTGTATTCGATGAATCCCGACAGCAAATATACGGTAAAGAAGACCTTCAGTGCGGAGACTGCGGTCTTCCCTGTACTTTTTATCGCGTTTTTTGCCTACCTGTCCCACGTCATGGGTATGGCGAACATGATCAATACGATCATGAAAACGGCGTTCGACCTGCTGATCAATACGGTCCTGTACATCGTCGCGGTATGCGTCATCATGGGCGCGGTCTCGGAGCTCCTGACGGAGTTCGGCTTCGTCGCCCTGATGGACCGCCTGCTGCGTCCGCTGATGAGGCCCATCTTCGGCCTGCCAGGCGCGGCTTCTCTGGGTGTCGTCTCGACCTTCCTGTCGGATAACCCCGCGATCCTCGCTCTGACGGCAAATCCGCGCTACAAATACTATTTCAAGGCTTACCAGTTCCCCGCGCTCACGAACATCGGCACGTCGTTCGGCATGGGGCTGATCGTCTGCACCTACATGCTGTCTCTGGCGTCCATCACCGGGGAATCGTACATGAAAGCGGTCGTGGTCGGTCTGATCGGCGCCACGATCGGGGCAGTCTTCAGCACGCGCATCATGCTGCATTTTACGAAGAAAGTATACGGAACGGAAGTGACCGCTCCGGAGGTCTTCCCTTCCGCGGATGACAGCGAGATCGGCGAGATCGAACCGGGCTTGCGTCTCGTGCGCAAGGGCAATCTCGGCAACCGCATCCTCGGCGCGCTGCTGGACGGGGGCGCCAGCGGGCTGAAGCTCGGCGCGGCGGGAGCCGCCATCAGCCTTGCCGCGGGGCTTGCAGGCAAGGGATTGCTCGCAGGCGGAGACGTCGCGGTCTTTACGGCCATGTGCATGTGCTGGAGCGGCTATCTCAGCACGCACACGTCCATGATGGACAGCCTGCACTGCAAGGAACTGACGGGCAAAGCGCTCATCGCCCACACGATCGGCGGCATCGCGGCAGGGTTCGCCGCGCACTGGATCTACGTGCTGGCCGGGTCACTGTAAAGGAGAAAAAACATGCTGAAAGAAGGAACGAAAGCGCCGGCCTTCGCGCTGCCGGACAAAGACGGAATAATCGTAAAGCTGGAGGATTTCGCGGGGAAAAAGCTCGTCCTGTATTTCTACCCCAAGGACAATACACCGGGCTGCACGCGCCAGGCCTGCGCCTTCGCGTCGCTGTATGACGGGTTTAAAGAGAAGGACGTCGCGGTCGTCGGCATCAGCAAGGATTCGACGGCGTCCCATCAGAAGTTTGCGGAGAAGTACGGCCTGCCCTTCGTACTGCTGTCGGACCCCGAACTCGAGGTTATCAAGGCCTACGACGTCTGGCAGGAAAAGAAGCTGTACGGCAAGGTGAGCTTCGGCGTCGTGCGCACGACGTACATCATCGACGAAAACGGCATGATCGAAAAGACCATGCCGAAAGTGAAGCCGGATACCAACGCGATCGATATCCTGGAGTATTTGGGAAAGCTGTAAGACCGGCATCATACGATCCCGAACGCTGCGAGCCCGGGAAAGGCCCGCAGCGCGTTTTTGTAATAAAAGCCCTCGAGCTCTTCCGGTGTGAAGATCTCAACAGCGAAATCATCGAAGCGTTCGATATCCGTAAGACCGATGGGCGGGCAGAAGTCCGTACCGTAAAGGATCTGTCCCTGGCAGCCTGCCGCGCGGATGGCACCGCCGTACTGCGCCAGCAGCACATTCCAGTCGTCTTCATACCCCTCCTCGAACAGGCCGGAAAAATCCGTGAACAGGTTGGGATGCTGCGCGCAGAGCCTGCAGCACACTTCCCTGTGCGGGTCATCCATGTGGGCTGCCACAAAATTCACGTCCGGATACGCCTGTGCGACCCTGGCGATGTACCGGGCTGACGACCCTTCCAGATCCTGATCTGAGGGCAGCACCAGCGAGCACAGCCCCGTATGGAAGACGACCGTCAGGCTGTGTTTCCGGGCAAACTCATAGACCTGCCGCAGACGGCGGTCCGTCGCTTTCGCTTTCTGATAACTGGTATAAATTTTCAGTCCGACGACCTTCCAGTCGTCCAGGTGCGCCTCAATGTTCCGCAGCTGCGCGGGGACGCGCTTCGAAAGATCTACGCAGGCGCACAAAAACAGCCGCGGATCGCTCTGCACCGTCCGCACGGTATCCGGGTTTGAAAGGATGCTGTCCGGAAACTGCATGACGAGCGCGATATTATCTGCGCGGGAAAAGTACGCATTCCGCACATTTTCGTTTATAATATGGGTATGACAATCGATCTTTCTCATAACAGTGTATTATGATATCACCCTGCCCGTTTTCCGGACAAGGGGAGAGCAGAAAGGAAACTCCATGAAAAACTGCAGAATACTGATCGTATCGCTTCTGATACTGGCCCTGGTCTTTACGACAGCCTGCACAAAGAGCGGGCAGCCGGCAGAGCCGTCGGAACCGGAGCAGACAGCGGAAAGAGAAAACCCCGACACTTCCGGCAGCGGCGCTGCCCAGCCCGAACCGCAGCCCGAACCGGGACCCGCCTCCGAATACGCCGAATATAACGCCGAAGCGGAAAAAGCCTACCGCGAGGCGCTGCAGACGTTCGTCGACCTGGGCACCCTGCCCGGAGACGAAGAGGCGATCCCCTATTCCGAATACGCCGACGGCGAATGGACCGACATGTACGCCATCATGGACATCGACGGCGACGGCAGGGACGAACTCGTGCTGCGTATCGCGCAGACCATCATGGCCAGCATGCAGGAGAACATCTACGCTTACGACGAGGAGACCGGCGAACTGGTGATGGAACTTGGCGCTTTCCCGACCTGCGAATATTACCACGAAGGACTTGCCGTCCAGAGCGGCTGGTCCCACGGGACCGGCGCGGAAGGACCGGATTTCTGGCCGTTCAACGTTTTCTACTATAACGCAGAGACTGACACCTATGATTTCTGCGGCTACTGCGCGCAGGCCTGCCTGGACGCCATGAAGGAAATGGGCTGGGAGGACCGCTTCCCTGCGGAAGCCGACCTGGACGGAGACGGGATCATCTATGAGATCAGCAACGAGACGACCGGAGACCTCGAATGGGTCGATGAAGACCGTTACCAGTTCTGGTTCCAGAATCTGTTCTCTTCGGATCCTCCCATGACGATGCCGTGGAACACGATGGACGAATTCATCCATCCGAACGGCTAGAACTCCTCGAATTCCACAAATTCGACGCTGCCCCGGTCTGCCTCTTCCTCGAAGAGCAGACCGGCTTTTTGTACGGCGGATTCGAATCCGGTGAGCGCAGCGAACGGCATGAACTGCGCCGCTCTTTTCTCGAGGCTCATCGGAGGATGCTTTTTCGATACGGGACGGGGCAGATCCAGCATGTCGCTGTAATCGTCCCTTCCGGGCAGATAGCGGTCCGTCATTTTCTGTGCCCTCCGATCTGCGCGTTGCGGTCGCGGCCCGTCGCCTCTTCCTTATAGCTCGTGCCGGGCATGACCGCGTTTTTGCCGTAGCGCTGCTTGATCGCCAGCAGCGTCTGCTGCAGCTGGCTCTCCTTCGCCAGGTCTTTCTCTTCCTGTTCTTCCTGCTTCGCTTTCTCCCCGTAATCCGTGAACAGATCCAGCTGTTCCTCGCCGGACGATCTTGCCGCCTTCTCCGCGCTCTGCGTGTGCGCGGCCACGACGTACATGCGCCGCACAAGGCAGGACGGATCCGCGATGCGGTCAAAGAGGCGCATCGCAGCTTCGCAGATGAGCCGGGTGGATGCCGTATGGCGTATCAGGTTTTCCGATCCGTGAGCAGCCTTCGGCACGGTCTTTCCGTACCAGTCCGCCTGCACTTCGCCCGCGTAGCCCTGCTTCAGGCTCTCCGCGTCGTAGCCCAGACTGATGACGATCTGGTCCGTCGTAAGCCTCTTGGCGGCCAGATCCAGCGCCAGGCTGTCCGCCATCTCCCGGATGACCGTGCGGGCTTCTTCCTTCGTATAGCCGTGGCTGAGCACCTGGCCGCTGCTGATGCTGCTCTCCTCGGGCCTGTACGCCTTGATATGGCGGATCTCGCAGGGTTCGTACCCCCAGGCGTGGTCGATCAGCAGCTCCGCGTTGACCCCGAACAGTTTGTAGAGCAGATCCTCGTTGTGCGGGTCCCTCGGGCCGCCGATGCTGCAGCGGGCCACGTCGCCCATGGTGTACATGCCGTGCTTCGCAAGACGGTCCGCGGTGCCGTGGCCGACCCTCCAGAAGTCCGTGATGGGCCTGTGGGTCCACAGTTTCTCCCGGTAACTGCGCTCGTCGAGCTCGGCGATGCGCACGCCGTCCGCATCGGGCGGGATGTGCTTGGCCTCGATGTCCATGGCGATCTTGCACAGGTACAGGTTCGGGCCGATGCCCGCCGTCGCCGTGATGCCCGTCGTCTTCAGCACGTCCCGGATGATGGTCATCGCGTATTCGTGGGCAGTCATCCCGGAGGCGCGCAGATACAGCGTCGCGTCGATGAACACCTCGTCGATGGAATAGACGTGGATATCCTCGGGCGCCGCGTATTTCAGATACGTCTGATAGATCTGCGTGCTGTATTCGATATATTTGCCCATGCGCGGCACAGCCGTGATGTAATCGAGCGAGAGCGACGGATCTTCCGTCAGCGCGTTCACGTTGTCCGCGCTGCCCGAAAACCGTCCGCCCGGAGCCTTACGCAGCCGCTCCGCGTTGATCCGCTTCACCGCCTGTTCCACCTCGAACAGCCGCGGCCGCCCGGGGATGCCGTAGCTTTTGAGCGCAGGCGAGACCGCCAGACAGATCGTCTTCGACGTCCGGCTGCGGTCCGCCACCACGAGATTGGTCGTGAGCGGGTCACGCCCCCGTTCGCGGCATTCGACCGAGGCGTAGAACGACTTCAGGTCGATGGCGATATAGGTCTTGTCCCAGTTTCTTTCGTTCATCGGATCACGCAAAACAAATGTTCTCTTATATTATACACAAAAAGCGGCCCCGAAGGACCGCTTTCGCAGCAAATTGTTTTAGAGTTTGACCACCCAGCCGTACGGATCTTCGATCTCGCCCCACTGCAGACCCGTGAGGGTGTCGTACAGTTTCTTGGAGAACTCGCCGACCTCGCCGTTATTGAAGACGTATTCGACGCCTTCGTGCGTCAGGGAGCTGATGGGCGAAATGACCGCCGCGGTGCCGACGCCCCAGACTTCCTCGACGCGGCCTTCCTTCGCCGCTCCGAGAAGCTCTTCCACGGAGATCCGCTTTTCGATGACTTCCACGCCCCAGTCCTTCATGACCTGGATCATGGATTTTCTGGTGATGCCGGGCAGGATGGAACCGTTCAGCATCGGCGTATAGACCTTGCCGTCGATCTTGAACATGACGTTCATGCCGCCGACTTCCTCGATGTACTTTCTCTCTACGCCGTCGAGCCAGATCAGAGCGGGATAGCCTGCCGCCTCGCTGCGCATGATGGCTCTGTTGGCCGCGCCGTAGTTGCCGCCGCACTTCGTGAAGCCTGTGCCGCCGCGGACCGCGCGGACGTCTTCCGTCTCGAACGCGCCTTTGACCGCGATCAGGCCTTCGGAGAAGTAGCTGCCCGAGGGGGACAGGATGATCAGGAACTGTTCCTGATGGATACCGTGCAGCGTCAGGTTCGGATCGGTCGCGATCAGGAACGGGCGGACGTACAGCGTATTGCCCTTCTTGTGCGGGACCCAGCGTTCATCGACTTTGACCAGCGCCTTGACCGCCTCGACGAAATCATCCGGGTCAACATAGGGCATGCCCATTCTGTCGGCGGAGTTCTTCATTCTCATGCCGTTCTCATCCGGACGGAACAGTCTTACTACGCCGTCCGTGCCGCGATACGCCTTCAGACCCTCGAAGATCTCGCCGCCGTAGTGGAATACGCTGGCAGCCGGATCCAGTACGATCGGACCGTAGGGAACGATGCGGGGATCGTGCCAGCCGTCGTCATCATGATCCATGATGAACATGTGGTCCGTAAAAATGGAGCCGAATCCCAGCTTTGATTCGTCGGGAAGGGGTTTCGGGTTCGTGGTCTTCGTGATCTTGATATCCATGTTATCCTCCTCTGTTGAGCGGTTGTTGACTTAAATTATAATCCTAAATCCAACCAAATCGAAACAATATTTATAATGTCTCGATTATAGTATCTTTATAACAAATAATCAAGCGGATTTTTTGTGAAAACGCACAAATCCCATCCCGGCGGTTTCTGTGCTACAATAAGGCAGGGAGAAAAGCAGATGGACGTGAAACAGCCGCAGAAGAAAAGCGCAGGAAAACGCATCGGGATGACCCTGCTCGTCATCGCCGTCGTTTTGCTCGCCCTGTTTCTCTTCTATACGGAGAACTATTATCACGCGGACCGGACGGCAGTCATGTCGCTCCGCACCGACGACCATGCCGTGGTGACTTCTTCGTGGAACGGCGTGATGTTCGACGGTCCCGGCACGGAGGATCTGCTGATCTTCTATCCGGGCGGCAAGGTGGAGGAGACTGCCTACGCCCCGCTGCTGCGGCAGTTGGCAGAAGAAGGTCTGGACGTATTCCTGGTAAGGATGCCCTGCCGGCTGGCGGTGTTCGGCGTGAACAAAGCCGCGGAAGCGCTGGAGGAAGTCGATGACTACGATCACGTTTACATCGGCGGCCATTCCCTGGGCGGAGCCATGGCTGCGAACTACGCGGCAAAGCATCCGGAGGAGATGGACGGGGTCATCCTGCTGGCGGCTTACTCGACGAAAGCGCTGCCGGAAGATCTGCCTGTGCTGTCGGTCTACGGTACGGAAGACGGGGTGCTGAACCGGGGAAAATACGAAGAGAACCTGGCAAACGTGCCGGACCTGCAGGAAGTCGTGATCGAAGGCGGCAACCACGCCTGCTTCGGCAGCTACGGGGAGCAGGCCGGCGACGGCGAAGCCAGGATCGACCCGGAACGCCAGTGGGATAAGACGGCAGAAGCGATCCTGACATTTCTGCAGCATTGAAAAAAGGAGAACGGCGATGAAACGCTGCGTCATCATCGGAGGCGCGCCGATCGGCCGGTACGACCGCATCCGCGCGCTCCTGGAGGAAAGCGATTATACTATTTACTGCGACAGCGGGCTGAAGCACCGGGAAGCGCTCGGCAAGGCGCCGGATCTGATCATCGGGGATTTCGACTCGTACGAGAGACCTGACACCGATGTCGAGACCATCGTTTTGCCCACGGTCAAGGACGATACGGACACGATGTTCGCAGTGAAGGAAGGCATCCGCAGGGGCTTTGAAGACTTCCTGCTCATCGGCGCGCTCGGCGGACGGCTCGACCACACCATGGTGAACGTCTACTCCCTTCTTTATCTCGACGATAAGGGCAAAAACGGGGCCATAGCGGACGATTTCTCCGTCGTGCGGTTAGTTTCCCGTACGCCCGCGGAAATCGAGCCCAAATGGGCGTTTTTCTCGCTGGTGAACATCGACGGGAGCGCGCACGGGGTCACGATAAGGGACGCCAAATACGAACTGACGGACGCCGAGATCCCCTGCTCGTTCCAGTACGCGACGAGCAACGAACCGCTGCCAAACAAAACAGCGACTGTCTCTCTGAAGGAAGGACGGCTGCTCCTGATCTGCGATTATGAATGAGGTCTCCATGAAATACGATTTCGACACAAGGATAGACCGCCGCGGCACGCACAGTTACAAACTGGACCTGATGCCAAAAGATCTTCCGGAAGGAACTCTCCCCCTGTGGGTCGCGGACATGGAATTTGCCTGCGCGCCTCAGATCCTGGATGCGATTCGGGAAAGACTCGATCATCCCATCCTCGGTTATACGCTCTATGGTGACCCGGAATACAAGAAGACCGTCTGCGGCTGGTTTGCGCGGCGTCACGGGTGGACGATCGATCCTGACCGTCTCTGCTACGCTCCGGGCGTCGTACCGGCGATCATCGCGATCCTGCACATGCTCACTTCCCCGGGCGACGGCATCGTGCTCCAACCGCCGGTCTTTGCCACGTTCAAGGAAAAGATCGAAAGCAACGGAAGAGTTGCCGCCCAAAATCCGCTGCAATGCGAAAACGGAAACTATACTATGGAGCTGGCGGATCTGGACGACAAGATGAGCCGCCCGGAGAACAAGATCCTCCTGATCTGCAACCCGCACAACCCTGTCGGCAGAGTTTGGACGAAAGAAGAACTGGCTGCCGCTGCTGCAATCTGCCGGAAATACGATAAATGGGTCCTCTGCGACGAAGTGCATGCGGATATCACGCGCCTCGGAGCGGACTATACACCCATTCTGACAGCTGCGCCGGACTATGCGGACCGGCTCTTCGTCTTCACCTCCGCCAGCAAAGCGTTCAACATCGCCTCCCTGATGCAGGCGAACATCGTCTGCCCCAAAGAACAGGTGCAGCCCTTCCGCCAATGGATGGCGGACCACTTCGCGATCGACGGCATCGTACCCCTCGCACGGGAGGCCACCGCAGCAGCCTATACAAAAGGGGCAGAATGGCTGGACGCCTGCCGCGCCTACCTGGACGGCAATATCGCTTATGTGGAAGGTTTTTTGCGGGAGCATCTGCCCGAGGCCGTCATCGCGCCTTGCGAAGGCACTTATCTGATGTGGGTGAACTTCGGCGCTTATTTCGAAAGTGACACCGAACAGGAACGCCGGCTGCAGCAGGAAGCGCGGCTGTATTTCGAAGAGGGCACTGTTTTCGGCACCGGCGGCAGCGGCTGGGAGCGGATCAATATCGCCTGCCCCCGCAGTATGCTGGAGGAAGCCATGCAGCGCCTGCTGTCCGTTTGCATCAGCAAATAAGCATAAAAAGAACGCGGCATCCGGAGATGCCGCGTTTTTGATTGCCATTATTCCAGAAATGCCTCCAGAAGCATCTCCGAAACCTCACCGAGGTCTTCCGCCTGCGCGGTATAGAGCCCCCGCATCTCTTCGTTCGCGGGCTGCAGGTCCGGCACCATGACGGACATCATGCCGGCCGCGTGCGCCGCGCGGATGCCGTTGTGGGAATCCTCGAGCACCAGGCAGGATCCCGGCGGAACGCCCATGGCCTTCGCGGCGTTCAGGAACAGATCCGGCGCAGGCTTGCTGCGCGGTGCGTCCTCTCCGCCGAACACCTCTTTGAAATACGGCAGCAGTCCGGCCTCATCCAGTTCCCGCACGACCGTTGCTTTCGGGCTCGAACTCGCCACGACCGCCGGCATGCCGGTCCGCTTCAGGTATTCCAGCAGCTCGAACGCGCCTTTCTTGACGGACATCGCCCTGCCGTCCAGCTCTTCCGCAATGCTCTTCCACATCTCCGCGCGGTAGGCATCGAACGGAAAGTCCGGGCCCAGCAGCTCGGCGGCGAGCTTTCTCACCGCCGGCAGGTTGATGCCGATGCTTTCCAGGCAGAGCCTGCGGATCTTGTCGCGGTCCAGCCCTTCGCGAACGGCCAGGCGGTCCCAGTGGTCCACGATGAGACGTTCCGTGTCGAGCAGCAGCCCGTCCATATCGAAGATGACAAGTCTCGTATCCCTAAGACCCATACCCTACTCCACGATCTCGATGCGCCCTTCCACGTGGGCGTCCAGGTTGTCGTTCGTCGCGAAATACTCCTCGATGATGTTGTTCACGGACGTCGCCACCACGCGCGGCCGCATGTTCTGCTTGACCTCCTCCAGGGGCACGTTCATGAATTCGTCGAAGTTCTTGTAGTGATACGCCTGCAGCGCGACCTTCAGGCGGTCATCGGGCTGGATCTCCTTGCCCTGCCACGTGAATTCCTCGATCGTGTGCGTCGATTTCCTGTACTTCACGTGGAAGCCCTTCGAGTACTGGTAGAACTCCGTGTGACCCTCCCAGGCCTCGTCGCGCAGCACGTACTGCAGCATGCGTCTGAACTGGTCGCCGGTCACTTCTATCATGTACAATGCGTCGTCGAACGGCGTGTTCTCGAGCATGTCCTGGTATTCGATCAGCGGTCCGAGCTCCGTCTTGCGGATGCTGCCCGAGCCCATCATCATGATGTCGAAGCTGGCTTCCCAGGCCAGTGCGTCGGCGTACAGATTGCCCATCTCCGTCTCCTGCTCGCGCAGCGGATGGGTGAGTTTTCTCGCCCAGCGGGTCACGACCCTCTTGTATTTCGAATCGGTCTGCGTGCGGTAGGAATCGAGCAGCTCCTCCATGATCTCGTCCTTCGGCGCCGTATCCTCGTTGATGGGCACGCACTGCCACTTCATGTCCGTGATGGCGTTCGCGTCGCAGTCGACCAGCAGGTCCATGCGGCCGATGATGTCCGTTCCGGTGCCCGCCTGCACGATGGGCACGCCGTTGACCACTTCCGGTTCGTCCATGAACGTATGCGTATGGCCGCCGATGATGAGGTCCACGCCCCAGTCCGGATCGAGCAGTTCCGCCAGTCTGCGGTCCGCCTCGATGCCGATGTGCGTCAGCAGCACCGTCAGGTCCGTATTGCTGTTGCGGTAGTTGTCGCAGATGATGCCGACTTCCCGCGCCACCTCTTCCACGTCGATGAACGTGCCGATGATCTTCTCGGTCTTGGCCGACGCCAGCACCTCTTCGGTCAGGATGCCGATGAACAGCACCCGCATGCCGTCCGCCACGTCGACGTTCAGATAGGGCCTGAACAGACGCGCATTGTTCATCGTCACGAACAGATTCGCGTTGATGATGGGGAATTTCGCACACTTCTCCAGGAACAGCAGGTGCGCCATGCCGTAGTCCGCTTCGTGGTTGCCGACGGTCACGACGTCGGGACGCAGCATGTTCATCAGGTCGATCGTCGAAAGGCCCGCGTACTCCGAGTCGATGATGGACCCGCGGAACATGTCGCCCGCGATCGCGTAGATCACGTTTTCCTCTTCCTCGCGCACTTTCGAGATATATCCGGACAGCCTCGGCAGGCCGCCGGTCTCCTTGCCGTTCTCTTCGTGCGGCAGGAACGCTCCGTGCATGTCGTTCGAATGCAGGATGGTCAGTTTCTTGATATCGCTCATAGTGTTTCTTCCTCCGCTTTTATTGTATCACGGAAAGAAAAAACAGGCGACAGTCAACCTGCCGCCCTGCGTATCGTTTCCGCGATGGCTTCGCCCGTGCCCCCTGCGCGCAGGCCCTGCCAGCTGCCGTGCCGGTCGTTGATGCCGTTCAGCAGCTTGATGGCCACGCCCCTTTCCTGCCAACCCCGCAGATTTCCGTTGTAGTCGTCCACCAGAATATCCGTCGGCCTTATGCCTCCC
>JAFZRG010000079.1 GCA_017619985.1 Bacillota bacterium
AGGCTGGCAGGGGGCTCCTATGTGCTGACTCATTGGAATGTAAACCTTTTCGGGCAGGGTCATCGGGATGATGGCCTGTCCGGCAGTGTTCTTGCAATGGTTCACATGGATCCCATTCAGATGTTTGCCTGAACTCATACTTTTTCTCCTTATTTTTCTACCAGGTCTTACGACACGTCAAAAAACGCAGCATAGACCTGCACAGTATAGAATATAACAAGTTCGGGGAAATAGCAAGGTGACTTTGGGATGAAATTAACAATTATATGTATATGGAAGGCTGCGCATGTGACCCGTGAAGACGGCCCTCCTGCGGAGCGCTCCTCGCGCAGAGCGTCAGGTACCCGGCGTTCTGCGCGAAGGATGCCGCCCGGCGGGGCGAAGCGCATTCCCCGGGTCACGCCATAGAAAAAGCCCGGAAGTTTCCTTCCGGGCAAATGTGCCGATCAGAGATGCGCTTACGCGAACATGTGCAGGCCGAGCTCCTTGGACAGATACTTCAGCGCGGTGATGCCCGCGATGGAGTTGCCGTTCTCATCCAAGGACGGACCGTAGACGCCGATGCCCATCTTGCCGTCTACCACGGACAGCAGGCCGCCGCCCACGCCGGACTTTGTCGGGATGCCGACTTCCACAGCGAACGTGCCGGAGCCGTCGTACATGCCGCAGGTGAACATGATGGCCTTGACGGTCTGCGCGGTGCTCTCCTTGAGCAGGCGCTCGCCGTTCAGCGGGTTGACTCCGCCGTTGGCCAGGACCATGGCAAAGTTCGCCAGGGACTCTGCGGAAACGTTGATGGAGCAGATCTTGGTATAAAGTTCGATGCTGGTGTCCACGTTCGTGTGGATCACGTTCTTGCTCTTCAGCAGGTACGCGATGGCCCTGTTGCGGTCACAGGTCGCCATCTCGGAATTGTAGACCTGGCGGTTGAGCGTGATCTCCGGATCCAGGCATACGGTCCTGGCGAAGTTCAGCATGTCTTCGAACTGCTTGTATTCGATCAGCAGGCTTTCCACCGCGATCGCGCCCGCGTTGATCAGGGGGTTATGAGGTTTGGTACGCGTATCGAGCTCCACGATGGAGTTGAAGGCAACGCCCGAAGGCTCCATGCCGACGTGCTCGAATACGGTGTCATAGCCGCGGATCTCCAGCGCCATGGCCAGAGACAGCAGCTTGGAAACGGACTGCATCGTAAAGCGGATATTGGAATCCCCTGCTTTGTATACCTTTCCATCCTTGGTAGTGATGCAGAGACCCACAGCTTCCGGACGGGCCTTGCCGAGTTCCGGAATGTAAGTGGCGACGGCGCCCTTGCCTGTCACCTCTTTGCCTCTTAAATAGGCTGTTTTGAGAGCTTCCTGCAGCCGCTGGTCGCTCAACTGGTCACTGTTCATTGTTCTTCTCCCGAATAAATCTTTCGCAGTGATAACTCCTTGTTCTGTCATTATATCATAGAGCGTACAAAAAATCCCCGAATTGCTTCGGGGATTTTTGTGTCTTGCGATAGATGCGGGTCCGTGACCCGAAGAGCGCTTCCTAGAAGCAGCCCTGCTCCATCATAGCTTCTGCGACCTTCTTGAAGCCGGCGATGTTGGCGCCTGCAACGAGGTCATAGCCGAGGCCGTATTCTTCTGCGGCTTCTGCGGAAACTCTGTGGATGGTCTCCATCATCTTGTGCAGCTGGTGATCGACTTCCTCTGCGGACCAGACGAGTCTCTCACTGTTCTGAGCCATTTCCAGACCGGAAACGCCTACGCCGCCCGCGTTGACTGCCTTGGAGGGAGCAACGATGATGCCGGGCTGCTGACGCAGATAGTTCAGAGCGTCGTTGGTGGTCGGCATGTTCGCGACTTCGATGTAGTACTTTACGCCGGAAGCTGCGATCTTTTCTGCGGATTCCATCTTGACGTCGTTCTGCATTGCGGCAGGCATGTAAACGTCAACGTCCTTGACGCCCCAGCACTTCTCGCCGGGAACGAATTCTACGCCGAACTTGTCAGCATAGGGCTTGCAGTGCATCGGATCCTTGGCTCTCATCTCGAGGATGTAGTTGAGCTTCTCATCGGTGACGACGCCGTCCGGATCGTGGATGTAGCCGTCGGGACCTGCGAAGTAGGTGACCTTAGCGCCGAGCTGTGCAGCCTTCTTCATGATGCCCCAGCCTACGTTGCCGTAACCGGAGATAGCAATTCTCTTGCCCTCGATGGTGTCGTTCTCGTGCTTCAGGACTTCCTGCAGATAGTACATGGCACCGTAACCGGTGGCTTCGGGTCTGATGAGGGAGCCGCCATAGGACAGGCCCTTGCCGGTGAGAACGCCGTTCTCCCAGACGCCCTTCAGTCTTCTGTACTGACCATACAGATAACCGATCTCTCTGCCGCCTACGCCCATGTCGCCGGCCGGAACGTCGATGTCCGGACCGATGTATCTGTACAAGGCGCTCATGAAGGCCTGGCAGAAACGCATGACTTCGGCGTCGGACTTGCCGGCGGGATCGAAGTCGGAACCGCCCTTGGCGCCGCCCATGGGCAGGCCGGTCAGGCTGTTCTTGAAGGTCTGCTCGAAGCCCAGGAACTTGATGATGCCTTCATAAACGTTCTTCTGGAAACGGAGACCGCCCTTGTAGGGACCGATCGCGCCGTTGAACTGGCATCTCCAGCCTCTGTTGGTGTGCCAGTTGCCGTTGTCATCGCACCATACGACTCTGAATGTGAACATTCTTTCGGGTTCGACCATTCTGCCGAGCAGGTCGACCTTCTCGTATTCGGGGTGCGCATCAACGACCGGTTCGATAGAGGAGAAAACTTCCTCTACGGTCTGGACGAACTCAGGTTCGTTGCCGTGCTTGGTCTTGACGGTTTCGAGAACGCTCTGCATATAAGCATTCATAACTGTTTGCCTCCTTAGAAATTTTGTTGTACAACAAACAATAAATTTATCGGGCAGAGCCGCCATCGGTACCCTGGCGTGCTCGTGCACCTTTATTATAGCGCAAAACCTGTGCCCTCGCACAGGTTTTTGCAAATAATTTAACAAAGTCCGCAATTTGTGGCAAAGCACGAAAATGTCCGAAGAAACTACTGCGATACGCTGAAAGATACGCCATCCGTCTGTAAAATGCTGCCGTCTGTGAGGATAAAGACCGCTTCGCAGCTCTCCATGCCTGCGATCAGCGGCAGCGCTTTTCCGCTGCCCAGCAGCAGGCAGGTCGTGGACAGGATGTCGCACGTCTCCGACGACGGGCCGATGACGGTCGCGGACAGCAGATCGGTCTCCACCGGATAGCCGGTGCGCGGGTCGAGCACGTGGTGGTACGTGACCCCGTCAGAGACGAAACATCTTTCGTACGTGCCGGACGTGACCACGGACACCGCTCCTCCCTGGGAATAGCAGCTGACGGTCCCGACGGTGCCGCGCTCCTGGATCAGCGCTTCGGCCTGCCCTTCCGACGGGTCTTCGATGCCGCAGGCCCAGGGACTGCCGTCTTCCTTTTCCCCGAGGAACACCACGTTGCCGCCGAAGTTCAGGATGGCACGCTGCACGCCGTTCTCATACAGCAGCTGCGCCGCCCGGTCCGCGATATATCCTTTCGCGACCGCACCGAGGTCCAGCATGATGCCTTCGTCGTCCTTGTGCGCTTCCCACAATCCGTCCGGATCGCCTTCGCGAGGAGAGACGGTAACGCGGTCCCAGGCTCCGACATATTGCAGTCTTTCCGTAATGTCTGCGGCATCCGGCACCTGCGGATCCTCCGCCGAGAAGTCCCACAGGCTCGTGACCGCGCCCATGGTCGCGTCCAGCATATGATCCGACAGTTCCCAGGCGTTCCGGCAGTCCCCCAGGAGCTTCGCCGTATCCTCCTGCACGGTGCAGCCGCCCTGCGACGCGTTGAACCGTCCGATGTCGCTGCTTGCTATGGTCCGCGACAGCTGGTTCTCATAGTTCCTGGCCAGAGCGAACGCCTCCCGGATCAGGTCTTCCTGCCCCGCCTCGAACGTCTGGATGTAGCAGTAGGTGTTCAGCAGCCAGTCCTCGCCGAAGCTGGTCTGCGCCTGCTGCCCGCCGGATTGCCCGGTGCAGGCGGTCTGTGATATAATCAGCATCGCAAGCAGCAGCACTGCGATCGTCTTTTTCAGGTGTTTATGGATCATAAACCTTCCTTTTTCAAAAAAGCGGATATCTTTTTAGCCGTCGCCCTCCTGCTCCTCGGCTTCGGCAGCCTCGCGCTGCTCAGGAGCGGCCAGAAGGACGGGGCTTTTGTGCGGGTCACCGTGGACGGCGCCCTCTACGGAACGTACGCCCTGTCCGAAGAGCGGACCGTGCAGATCGACACCGCCTACGGCAGCAATACGCTGCGCATCGAAGGCGGACGCGTCCGGATGGAAGAGGCGGACTGCCCCAACAAAGACTGCGTCGAAAAGGGAGCGATCTCGAAGACAGGCCAAATCATCCTGTGCCTGCCGCACAAGCTGTCCGTCACCGTCGTGAACGAAGGAGAGGAGGCCCCGGATGCGATCTCTTACTGAGACGAAGGGCTCTGCCCGCATCGCCGCCTGCGGCGTGCTGACCGCCCTCGCCCTCATCTTCTCCTATATCGAATTCCTCGTGCCGCTGCCCATCGCCATCCCCGGCATCAAACTGGGCCTGGCGAACATCGTCGTGCTCGTCTGCCTCTTTCTGCTGGGAGAAAAGTACGCGTTCCTCATCAACTGCACGCGCATCGCGCTGGCCGCCCTGCTGTTCGGCAGCGTGTTCTCCGCGCTGTATGCGCTGGCGGGAGGTGTCGTGAGCTTCGCCGTCATGGCGCTGCTCAAACGCACGAACGCGTTCTCCGTCTGCGGCGTTTCCATGGCCGGCGGCGTGTTCCACAACCTGGCGCAGCTGACTGTCGCGGGCTTCCTCGTGGGATCCGCGCAGGTCTTCTATTACTTCCCCGTCCTTCTGCTGTCCGGCATGGTGACCGGCATCGGCATCGGCATCCTGGCGACGCTCATCCTGCGATCAGTACGTCATACCCAAGCTTAAGCAGAAGCAGCGCGCATACGATCGTAAGCATGACCCGGATAAACGCCGGGTTTTTCTTTATGGCCATGCCCGAACCCACGAAATTGCCCGCCATGGAACAGACGGCCGTCGTGAGAGCCATAGCCCAGATGACCTTGCCTGCCAGCAGAAAACTCACCATCGAAGCGAAATTGCTCGCCCAGTTGAAGACCTTCGCGCTGCCGCTCGCCGTCTTCAGATCGAGTTTGCAGAGGCTGCAGAACGCGATGATGGCGAACGTCCCGGTGCCGGGCCCGACCAGGCCGTCGTAGAAAGCGATGAGCACGCCGATAACGGATGCGATCGCGATCATCTTCCCTTTCGGCACTTCCCCGCTCGTATTTCTCTCGCCGAAGTCGCGCTTGAAGATCAGAAAGACCGCGACGAACGGCAGAACGAACAGGATGATCTTCTGGAAGACCACAGGGTCGAGCGCGAGCACGACGAGCGAAGCGATCCTCGCCCCGACGAGAGCGCCGATGGCCGACGGGACCGCCACGGTCCAGTTGACCGCCCCGTTCCGGATGTACCGTCCTGCCGCGAGCGTCGTGCCGAGGCAGGAGGACGTTTTGCTGCAGCCGAAAGCCACCTTCGGGTCAAGCCCCGAAAGCAGGTACGCCGGGATGCTGATGACGCCTCCTCCCCCTGCGATCGAGTCGATGAAACCCGCGAGGAAGACGGCGCAGCACAGAAAGATCAGTTTTGAATACGGGATCAGGCCCAGGAACATGCCGTGTTACTTCTTCAGTACGGAATAGCGGTCGATGAGCTCCATGTCCGGATCGACACCGAGGCCGGGCTTCTGCGACACCGTGATGTAGCCGTCGCTGTCCACGCGGATGGGTTCGGTGAGCATCACGTCGCGCTGTGTGTATTCCCATGCGGGAGGATCGTAGCAGTATTCGATGAACGGGCAGCAGTCCGTGGAAGCCGCCAGCTGCAGCGAAGCCGCGAGGCCGTAGCCGTGCGTCCAGGTGTGGGGCGCGAGCAGCTTGTTCTCCGCCTCGATGAGCGCGGTCACCTTGCGGGCCACGTGGAAGCCGCCGACGAACGTCGGGTCGGTGTTGTAGATGTCGTAGCAGCCGTACTTGATGAAGTCGCGGAACTGGTGCATGTGCGAGTTGATCTCGCCGCCCGCGATGCTGACGGTCGTGCTGGCGCGCAGTTCCGCAAGTCCTTCGTAGTCGAACTGGTGCAGGGGCTCCTCGAGCCAGATGACGCCCATCTCTTCCAGCTCGTGGGCGAAGCGCATGGCTTTCTTCAGGTCCCACTTCGCGACGGTCTTCTTGCCGGTGAAGAACCAGGCCTGGTTGGCGTCCACGCCGAACTGCAGGCGTCCGTTTGCCGCAGCGATGACCTTTTCGATCACTTTCAGATCTTCGGCCGGGTCATCGTGGTGCGCGCGCAGCTTCATGATCTTAAAGCCCTCGGAGATAAAGCGCTCCATATCCTCGATGCGCTCCTCGGTGCTCTTCAGAGACCCGGTGCTGGCATAGGCGAGCACGCGGTCCTTGGCGCCGCCCAGCAGCTTGTAGATGGGCAGGTTGCAGTACTTGCCGAGGCAATCCCAGATGGCGATCTCGACGATCCAGGGCCGGTACGCGTACTGCGCCGCGTTGATGAGCCCGGTCGAGATCTCCTCGATCTGTGTGATGTCCTTGCCGATGACGAGGGGCTTGATGTGGCTTTCCCAGATGCCGGCGAGCAGCTGGGAAGAGTCGCAGGCCGCCGCGTAGCCGTGGATGCCGTCGTCGGTGATGACCTCGACCATGGAAATGAACAGTTTCGTTTCGGGGTTGCCGGGGTTCCAGGTCGAAGGATACGGGATGTCGAGAGGGATCTCGGAGAGATGGAGTTTGATATCTTTGATCTTCATGGCACAAGCCTCCTTAACGTTCCTTAATAATCATATTTTATTGTATTTTATGGGGTCCGCGCAAGGTCAATCGTGGTATAATGAAGCGTAGAAATCAAGCATCACGCTGAAAATAAAGGAGGTAACCACCATGTCATTCTTTGATAATCTGAAAGAGACCGCAAAGAACCTCGGCGAAAAGGCCGCGGAGACCGCAACCGATCTGAAGGACAAGGCTTCCGACAAGATCGAGATCGAAAAGCTGAACAAGAAGATCCGCGACGCGGAAGGCGATATCAAGGACACTTATGCCGCGATCGGCAAGAAGATCTTCGAAGAGCATCCCGATTATCTGGACAAGTTCTTCACGGAAGAGAAGGGCAAGATCGAAGAGCTGAAGGCCAACATCGCTTCGTTCGGCGAGAAGATCGAAGCTGTCAAGGCTACTGTCGGCAAGGTCGTCGAGGAAGCGAAGGAAGAAGTGGAAGAAAAGGCGGAAGAAGTCAAGGATAAGATCGAAGAATCCCTGTAGTCTCTTCAAAAACACGAACGCCCGGCATCGCGCCGGGCGTTTTTCTTGTATTCTTTTTGCGGCGGGTCACTGCGTGTTCTTTCCGTAGTTGAACTCGTCCCGCTCCTTGGTCTGTTCGTCGATGGTGTATTTGCCGCGTTCCATCGCGATCATGCCCGTCCTGGCCATTTCGATGATGCCGAAAGGCTCCAGCATATCCCGCACGGCGTCGATCTTCTTCTCGTCGCCGATGACGGAGATCGTCAGCGTCTCGTGCGATACGTCGATGACGGAACCGCGGAAGATGTTCGCGATCTGGATGATCTCGTTGCGCTCTTCACTCGTGGACGCGTTCAGTTTGAACAGCGCCAACTGCCGCCGGATCGTGTGGTCTTTCGTCAGCAGTTTGACCGAATGCACCGGCACCATCTTGTTGAGCTGCGCGATCATGCGGTTCGTATGGTTGTCGTTCGCGATCACCTCGATCGTGATGCGCGTGACCCCGGGATCGAGCACGGTGTCCGCGGCGAACGATTCGATGTTGTATCCGTTGCGCGTGAACAGACGCGCGATCTGGGACAGCACGCCCGGCTTATTGTCTACCAGCACGGAGAGCGTGCGGCGTTCCTCTTTGCCCGCTTCGGGGATCCTGTTGTTCATCATGTCTCTGTCCTCCCCTAGTTCAGCAAAAATTCCGTGATGTGCGTGCCGCCGTTGACCATGGGCCGCACGAGTTCGGACTGGGCGACCGCGCAGTCCACGACGTATCCGCGGCCTTCTTTCGCCTCTTCCATCGCCTCTTCGATGGCGGCCTTCAGTTCTTCCACGTTCGTGACGCGGCGCCCCTTCAGCCCGTAGGCTTCCGCCAGTTTGACGAAATCGGGGCCTCTGTCGAGGATCGTGGCGCTGTAGCGGCCTTCGTACATCAGCTCCTGCCACTGGCGGACCATGCCGAGGCAGCCGTTGTTGAAGATGAACGTGATGATGGGCAGTTTATAGTATTCCTCCGTCGCCAGCTCGTTGCAGTTCATGCGGAACGAACCGTCGCCGGTGATATGGATGACGCATTTGTCCGGATTGCCGACCTTGCCGCCGATGGCCGCTCCCAGACCGAAGCCCATGGAGCCGAAGCCGCCGGACGTCAGCAGCTGTCCGGGATAGGTGAAGTGGAAGTGCTGGATGGCCCACATCTGATGTTCGCCCACGTCCGTCGCCACGATGGTGTCTTCCGGCACCATATCGCCTATGGTCGAAAGGATCTGCTTCGGAGTCATCGCGTTGGGGTTCTCGTCGTATTCGGTCTCGGTCGGGAACGAGAACACGTATTTTTTCCACTCGCTGTGGTCGTACTGCGGGATCTTCTCGATCAGCTGTTCGAGCACCTTTTTGGCATCGCCGATGATGTGGTGATCCGTCTGCACGTTCTTGTCGATCTCGGCGCGGTCCACGTCGATGTGCACGATCCTGGCGTCTCTGGCGAACGTCGCGGGACGGAGCGCCACGCGGTCGGAGAAACGGGTGCCGACAGCGATCAGCAGGTCGCAGCCGTCCACGGCGCGGTTCGACGCCTGGCTCCCGTGCATGCCGATCATGCCCGTGGAGAGCGGGTCGTCACCCGGCATGGAGCCGCCGCCCATCAGGGTGATGGCGACCGGCGCGTCGAGCTTTCTCGCGAAGGCGCGGAATTCCTCGTGCGCCCTGCTCCTCGTGACGCCGCCGCCGCAGATGAGCATGGGTTTCTTCGACTGGGCGATCATATCGACCAGGATGTCAACGTCTTCCTTGTCGGGTTCGAACAGCCGCAGGCTGGACGAATGCGCCCGGCGCAGCAGACCTGCCAGCGAACCGGTCGTGCCGTGCTGGTCGCGCGGCAGGAATTCGTATTCGCACTTCTGGCTGGTCACGTCTTTCAGGATATCGATGAGCACGGGGCCGGGACGGCCGGAACGGGCCAGCGCAAAGGCTTCGCGCACCGTATCCGCCAGTTCCTCCACGTTGCTGACCAGGAACGTGGACTTCGTGATGGGCATCATGATGCCGATGACGTCCGCTTCCTGGAACGCGTCCTTGCCCAGCTGGTTCGCGCTCACGTTGCAGGTGATCGCGACCACCGGGGACGAATCGAGATGAGCCGTCGCGATGCCTGTCGTCAGGTTCGTCGCCCCCGGGCCGGACGTCGCCATGCACACGCCCACCTTGCCTGTGGATCTGGCGTAGCCGTCCGCCGCATGGGCAGCGCCCTGCTCGTGCGACGTGAGATAATTTTTGATCTTGTCG
>JAFZRG010000080.1 GCA_017619985.1 Bacillota bacterium
CGCGCGGAGCACGTCGGCTACGTGATGCAGAACCCGAACCAGATGATCTCCAAGGTGTTCATCAAGGACGAAGTCGGGCTCGGCCTCGCATTGCGCAGCCGTCCGCAGGAAGAGATCGATGCCGCCGTGGACGGCGCGCTGAAGATCTGCAGCCTTTCCCCCTTCGTGGACTGGCCCATCTCCGCGCTGAGCTATGGCCAGAAGAAGCGGGTCACGATCGCGGCCATCCTTTCGCTGCATCCGGATATGATCATGCTGGACGAACCGACTGCGGGACAGGACTTCCGCCGCTATACGGAGATCATGGAATTCCTCGAAGAGCTGAACCGCTCCGGGGTCACCGTGCTGCTCATCACGCACGACATGCACCTGATGCTCGAGTACTGCGACCGGGCGCTCGTCTTCTCCGACGGGAAACTGCTCGCGGATGACAGTCCCGCGGCCGTGCTGAGCGATCCGGACCTCATCAGGGCGGCCAGCCTGAAGAAGACGTCCCTCTACGATCTCGCGGGACTGTGCGGCATCGCGGATCCGAAGGAGTTCACCGCACGCTTTATCGACTGCGACAGAAAGGTAAGGCGGGGCTTATGATGAACATCTTCAACTACATCGACAGAAAGTCCCCGGTCCACGCCATGACGGGCGCAGCCAAACTCGTCTGCCTGCTCTTATGGTCGTTCGGCGCCATGTCGAGCTTCGATCCGCGTTTCCTGTTCGCGCTGTTCGTGGTCGCGCTCATCCTGTTCAAGATCTCGAAGATCAAGGTCGCGGACATCCGCTTCATGCTCGGATTCACGCTCGTGTTCTGCATCCTGAACAACCTGCTGATCTTCCTGTTCTCGCCCATGCACGGCACGGAGATCTACGGCACGTGCCACGAGGTCTTCCACATCGCGGGGCGCTACACCGTGACCCAGGAGCAGCTGCTGTACCATCTGAACGTCTTTCTGAAGTATCTGGCGACGATCCCCATCGTGCTGCTGTTCGTGACCACGACGGATCCGAGCGAATTCGCGTCCTCGCTCAACCGCATCGGCGTGAATTACAAGATCGCCTATTCGGTCTCGCTGGCGCTGCGCTACATCCCGGACATCCAGAGAGAGTACCACGACATCACGCTCTCGCTGCAGGCGAGGGGCATCGAGATGTCGAAGAAGGCATCTCTCGGCGCGCGCCTGAAGACCGCGTCGGGCACGCTCGTACCGCTGATCCTGTCGAGCATGGACCGCATCGAGGTCATCTCGAACGCCATGGAACTGCGCAGTTTCGGCAAAAATAAAAAACGCACCTGGTACCGGGACCGTAAGTTCACGGCCTGGGATTTCGGTGCGATGCTGCTGGGGCTGGCGGTGCTGCTGATCTCGATCTGGCTGACCAGCTTCGTCAATCGCAGCAGATATTACAATCCGTTTATTTAGTCTTTTTCCTGCCGGCGGTCAGATAGACGGCAACGAAAGCCGCAAGCAGAGCGCCGATCAGGATGGCGCAGTTGCGGAAGAACGTTTCGGGCATCACGAGGATGATCTGATCGGTCTTCGCATTGAACACCCAGTTCGTCTTGCCCGGGAAAAAGATCCTGTGGAACAGGGTGAAGGCGCGGTCGAAATCGCTCGCCATGAAGAGGCCGAAGCCGCCGAACACGGCGATGATGCCAAGTCCCGCCCAAAAGGAAGGACCGCGGCCTGCCAATCGCGCAGGCTGCGTTTTTTTATGGCGGAAAAGGAGGAAGGCTGCGAGCAGGGCGACGCCGGTGATGGCGAAGATCCAAAGGTCCAGATGGAAAAGGAGTTTACAGTCCGCAAAATGGCTTTTGCCCGATTCGGACCAGGCCAGATCGCCCGTTTTGAACGCCGCGTCTTTCAGCAGGAAATCCATCACGTCGTCGAAGGCTTCCCGGATCTGTTCGTGGGTCCAGCCCGTCTTTTCAGGCATGTGCAGACCTTCGATGTGGGCATAGTAAAACGGCCGGCACAAGATCGGTGCGGCAACGGACGCGCTGACGGCGAACAGCGCCAGCAGCAGGGCTATGAAGATGGAAAGGGATCTGCTTTTCATATTATTTATCCGTATAGACAGACGTGCGGATCAGCACCTGCCCGGGTAGGTAAAACGCCCACATGGCGAGCTCCGCAAAGCGCTGCAGGGCAGGTCCGCCGGTTCCCGGCATGTTGTGCAGCCCGACGCAGAGGTCGCAGCAGAAGAACAGCGCGAGACCTGCGGCGAACAGGATCCATTTGTTTTCACCGGTCCGTTTCGCCAGGAGGCAGGCCCGCAAGAGGTTGACCGCGAACAGCGCGATATACGAGGCGGCGAGGGCCTCCGTAAGGCCGAACCCGTAACTGGTACAGGCAGTTAGGCCCGCGGCGGCCGGCAGCAGGAACGACAGCAGCGCTCCGTTTCCGCGGCTTTCTTTCTGCAGTCTTGCGGCGTACAGGATCTGCACGCCGAGGAAGCAGAGGACGCCTGCCGCGTACCAGCGGTCCAGCACCAGCAGGAATACGTCCGCGATCAGGGTCAGAAGGAGCGCGAAGCTGACAGTTTTCTCACGAAAATCAAGAACAGATAAGGTCAATAACAGAATGGAGACAAATTTTATCGGCGTTGAGTTGCCGATGCCGAATATATCCATTCCTAAAAATGTGAGATATAAAATTGTTTCGGTTACGATCAGCTTCATGATGCGCATTGCCTCTGCTGCTCACATTTTAACACAGTTTCGTTTATAGTATAATAACTATAACTAACCATGAAAATTTGAGGAGGTTTGTGCCCGATGGATACGAAGGAACTGAAGGAATTGCGGAAGAAACTGCACAAGACGCTGACGGGTCCGGCATTGCCTGTGGAAGCGGTGATCGACGCAGTGGACATCCTGGTCCGCGAGATGCAGAGCGGCGTATACAGCGATCTGCTGGACCAGTACGATCTGACCGATTATCCTGAAAGACTGTCCCTTACCGCGAAACAGCTCGGCCGCAGAACGCTGCAGAAGCGTCTGGACGACGAATTGCCTGCTCTGACCGATACGGCGGAACTGACGCGCAAGATCGCGCCTCTGGGCGTGCTCCTGCACATCGCAGCCGGCAACACGGACGTATTCCCGTTCTTTACGGTGCTGGAAGGTCTGATCACCGGCAACATCAATATCGTTAAGCTGCCTTCCCACGACGGCGGCCTGACGGGGAAACTGGTCGAGATCCTCATCAACCTCGAGCCCAGACTCTCGGAATATATCTATCTCGTGGAAGTTCCCTCCTCGGATGTGGAAACGCTGAAGGCGCTGGCTGAGATGTCCAACGGCGTCGTGGTCTGGGGCGGCGACAAGGCGGTGCAGACGATCCGCAGCATCACGGAGCCTTATACGAGGGTCATCGAATGGGGCCACAAACTCAGCTTTGCCTATCTGGCCGGCGATTTCATGCACTGGAGCGTCGAGGAAGACCTGAAGGGCCTCGCGAAGCACATCTTCCGTTCGAAGCAGCTCCTCACCAGCAGCTGCCAGGTGATCTATCTCGATACGGACGATCCGGAGAAGCAGAAAGCGTTCTGCGAAAAGTTCCTGCCCATCCTGGAAGAGACGTTCGTAAAGGGGCTGTCCAGCGAAGGCATGATCGCCCAGGGCACGCTGAAGCGCTTCGCTTCCAGAACGGAAGAACGCGTTTCCCGGAAGGGTGAGACGGATTACAAGGCGGAGCACTGCATCCTGACCGCCTGCGAAGACAAGGCTCTGGAAGGGTCCGGCCGCTTCGGGCACATGCTGGTCAAGCGGCTGCCGGAAGACGAGATTGTTTCGGTGCTGTCGCCCTACAACGGCTACCTGCAGACGGCGGGCGTCCTGGAACGCAGCGCGAAGATCCAGAACCTGCTGATCCGCGCAGGCGTCTGCCGGATCACGTCCGTTTCCGACATGTCCTCGCATTTCGACGGGGAGGCCCACGACGGCATGTTCCCGCTCGCGCAGTATACCAGGATCGTAGACATCCAGAAATAAGAGAAAGAAAATATGGAAGCGTATCAGTACAAGGCGTTTATTTCCTACCGGCATACCGCGCCGGACGAAACGATCGCGAAGAAGCTGCATACGCAGATCGAGACATTTGCCGTGCCCAGGGACCTTCAATCGTCCCTGGGCATTCGCAAAATGGGGAGAGTTTTCCGTGACCAGGAAGAGCTCCCTCTGTCGAAGGATCTGGGCAGCGATATCCGCACCGCTCTGGAGCATTCCGAGTGGCTGATCGTCATCTGTTCGCCGCGGTACCTGGAATCGAAGTGGTGCAACGCGGAACTCGACTATTTCATCGAGCTCGGCAAGCGGGACCACATCCTTGCCGTCCTCGCGGACGGGGAACCCGAAGAGGCCTTTCCCGAACAGCTCCGCTTTATCGAACAGGACGGGAAAAGAGTGGAACTGGAGCCGCTGGCCGCGGACGTGCGCGGCGCAAACATCAGCGAATCCCTGAAGAAGCTGGGCAATGAAAAGCTGCGCATCCTCGCGCCGATGCTCGGGGTCAACTACGACCATCTGCGGCAGCGGGCGAGACGGCGCAGGAACCGCATCATCGCGGGGACTGCGGCGGCCTGCTTTGCGCTGCTTTCGGGCTTCCTGGCCTATGCGGTCGCGAAGAACGTGCAGATCACGAAGCAGAGAAATCTGGCGCTGGACAACCAGATGCAGCTGCTCGTGGAGCAGGCGAACCTGGCTTCGGCGGACGGCAGCAAACTGCTGGCGGTCACGCGGCTGCTGCAGGCGGAAGAGGTGCGCGGGCAGGTGGGACCCGCCAACGACCGCGCGTTCAAGGCCGGCCTGGAATATGCGCTCTACAACACCGCGTTCGAATCCGTCCTGACGATCGACAACGACAGCCGTTCGTTCGGCTCGCTCGTCTTCTCCCACGACGACCGGTACCTGCTGGGGATCACGAACCTGAATTCCGCGGCGCTCATCGACGCCATGACGGGAAAGATCCTCTATATGGTGTCGCGCAGCGATACCGGGGAACTGGACAGCGTGGGCTTTACCGCGGACGACCGCTATTTCTACATGGTGGATTCCTGGTACGGCTTCGTCAGCATGTACGACGTGCAGACCGGGGAACCGTACCGGCAGTACGACGCCTCGGACGGCATGGCGTGGAACATCGGCGAGAAGGTGTTCGCGCTGTCGGACGGCAAGCTCCTGATCGTCAAGCGGCAGGCCATGGATCTGTGGGATTACGAGAAAGACGAGGCGACGGAGATCCTGCCCTGCGGCGACGGCGCGTTCGAGGGATATACCCAGCCGTTCATCGTGGATCTGTCGCCGGACGAGAAGTCGGTTCTGGTCGGGTCGCACGGATACGGCTGCGGCATGAAGATCCTTTCCCTCGACGGCAAAACGGAAGTTCCGCTGGAATTCGACGCGGCAAGAGGGTACGGAGACGTTCATTTCTGCGGGGACGGCAGCCGCGTGACCGCTGAATCCGCGGGGCAATGCTGTGTCTGGGACGCTTCGACGGGAAAGATGATCCTCCTGCACGACCTCGGCACCTGGGCGAACACGAATTACGTGCTGCCCAACTACGACGGCAGCGTGATCCTGGTGATGAATTCCGGCTATCTCGGCGCGGTCGAAACGGATACGGGCCGGGTGCTCTGGGAGAAGACCGCGGATTCCAATATCGTGACGGAAGCGGTCCTTTCGCCCAACGGCAAATACGTCAGCGCCAGCGGCGGCATCGACGGGATCTTCGACATCCGGACAGGAGAGACGCTCTGCGAAAGTCCGGGAGCGCTGTTCTCCAACGATTCGACCAAGGTCCTGATCGGTTCTTTCGGCAGTTCCCCGGCGCTGCTCGCCACGCCGGAAGCCTCCACGGCGAGCCGCGTGGACAGTTTCAGTGAGGAACTCTATGAACCACCGCGCTTTACGGAGCCGGACGGCATGATCTACATAGAACTGCGGCATAACCCGGGCGACTTCTATTCCACGCCGCCGGGCAACGCGAACCGCCAATCCGCCGTCTATACCGATCCGGATCTGAAATACGCCGTCCAGACGCACTATGACGGCTATATCGAGACGTTCGACATCTCCGATCCGGAGAACGCGAAGGCGCTCTGGACGCTCGGCGAACACTGCTTCAACTCGGTCACGGACGTGACGTTCGCCGGCGACCTGATGGCGTCCTGCGGCGGCTTCGACCCCCGCTGCGTGCTGTTCGACCTGTCGACGGGGCAGATCGAGCATGTACTGCTGGGGAACGGCTACTGCTGGGGCTGCGAGTTCTCGCCGGACGGTTCGAAGATCATCCTGCTGTGCATGCCGGACCGCAGCGAAGCCTACGTGTATTCCACGGAGAGCGGCAGCCTGCTGTACCGTTTCGACGCGGACGAAGGCAAGAGTTTCAAAACGATAGGATTCACCACGGACGGACGCAAAGCTGTCGCGGTCATGGAAGACGGCAGCGCCTGGGTCGGCACGCTGTATCCGACGATCGAGGAACTGGTGGAAGAGGCGAGGAACCGGTAGACCGTTCAGAAAAACAAAAAGAAAAAACAGGGCTAAGCCCTGTTTTTCTTTGTTGGCGGACGACATGGGACTCGAACCCACGAGGCCTTTCAGCCCTACTCGCTTTCCAGGCGAGCTCCTTAGCCACTCGGTCAATCGTCCGTGCTAAATCCTTTGCCATATTGATATCGCCTGAATATATTATAACATCGACGGCAAAAAAGCAAGCGGTTTATTTTGCTTTTGATTTGTAGTATACTTTTTGTGCTGAAATCGCAGGCTGAAACATAAGAGAAAGAGAGTCAGAAACATGAAGTACACCTATAAAACCTTCGGCACCTGCTCCACGCAGATCAACTTCGACCTCACCGACGGCAAAGTCAGCGACGTATCGTTCGTCCGCGGCTGCGACGGCAATCTGAAGGCCATCGGCAAGCTCGTGGAGGGTCACGACGCGAAGGAGATCATCGGTATCCTGAAGGGCAACACGTGCGGCTACAAGAGCACGTCCTGCGCGGACCAGCTGGCGATCGCCCTCGAGCAGGCCCTGGCGGAACAGGCGCAGTAATTTCCAGTCCATCAAGGGCGGCTTTGTGCTGCCCTTTTCCTTTTCAAACGAGGTGACCCCATGAAAGATTTCTATGAAATGCAGATCGCAGGCCTCACGAGAAGGCTCCCCATCTGCAAGCTCACGCAGGACCTGTGCATCGCGGGCTTCGTCATTTTCGGCGATCCGGAGCTGACGGTTGCCGCGGCAGGCGAACTGGTCAAACAGATGCCGGAGCACGACTACATGATCACGGCGGAAGCGAAGGGCATCCCCCTCATCCATGAGATGGCGCGCCAGGCAGGAGAAAAGAAATACATCCTGGCCAGAAAAGCGGAGAAGGTCTACATGAGAGACGTGTTCCACGTGACCGTCAACTCCATCACGACCCGTTTCCAGCAGACGCTGTACCTGGACGGCGCGGACGCTGCGCTCATGAAGGGGAAGAAGATCCTTGTCGTGGATGACGTCATCTCCACCGGCGAATCGCTGCGCGCGATCGAAGCGCTGGTCGAAGCTGCGGGCGGAACGGTCTGCGGCCGCATGACCATCCTGGCCGAGGGCGATGCCGCCGACAGGGACGACATCATCTATCTCGAGAAGCTGCCGATGTTCGACAGCGAAGGAGAGCCCCTTGGATAAGGCAAAGGGAAGCTCCGGAAACACGGTGACGCGCCGCGGGGACCGGATCATCAAGACCTTTGCGTCCCGCATGGGGTTCGTCCGCGAACAGGGCATCTATGAAAAACTGAAAGGGACCGGTCTCGTGCCGACGATGCTGCTGGCACAGGACGGGGTCATCGAAACGCAGTACGAAGAGGGCCAGAACTTTTACGAGGTCTTCCAGGCTGCCGGCACCGATCCGGCGAAGCAGGCTGCGTGTTTTGAGATGTTCTTTTCCTGGTATAAGAGATACCGCGAAGCGGCGAATATCTCCATCGGCACCACGAATTTCAGGGATTTCATCGTGCAGAACGGCGAACTGCTCTGCGTGGATCTGGAGCACTGCTGTCCCGGCTTTGCGGAGGAGGACGTCGCGCGGCTCGCCTGCGAACTCGCCATGTATCCGAAGGGATATACGGCTGCCGGGCTCGAAAGCGCGAAGCTTTTCGTCTGCGTCGGCGCCAGTTTTCTGAACTGGCAGCCGGAGGTGCTGGCGAAAGCCGTGCCTGCGGCCGCGAAGGAGATCGAAGATCAATACGGACTGAAGAACCATCCCGGCATGGCGCTGTATCTGGCGTCGTATTTCACGACGGCAGGCGTCGTCCTGGCCGGGGGGAAGTCCTCCCGCATGCATCAGGACAAAAGCAGGCTGGAAGTGGACGGCCGCACGATGCTCGAGGCATCGGCAGCCCTGATCGCGGCCATGCCGCAGCGCATGATCTCCGTCTCAAAAGACGGAGAAGCGGAACTCCCCGGTTTCGAGACGATATGCGACGAACACGAGGATGTGGGACCCCTGGCAGGGATCACCCGCTGCCTGCGCGAGAGCCGCGAACCCTGGACGCTGTTCCTGACCTGCGATATGCCTCTGCTGACGGACAAACTGCTGCGCCTGTTCCTGAGCTATCCGAAGGACGAGGCGGACGCCGTCATGTTCACATCGGAAGGCCGCCTGCAGACGTTCCCGCTGCTGCTGCGCACGGAAAACGCCGCGCGCTCTCTGCAGGAAGCGCTGGAAAAAGGCGAAAAAAAGGTGCAGGATGCCATCGGAAAGCGCCTGAAAGTCAAAACGATACGGGCGGAGGATTTCAAGGGCTTTGCACCGCGCATGCTTTGGAATATCAACACTCCGGAGGATTATAAGGAGATCACGGAATAATGGAGAAGATCCTCGTTATCAATCCGGGAAGCACCTCGACGAAGATCGCCGTCTACGACGGGGAGCAGCAGGTCTTCCTGGAGAACATCAGCCACCCGACGGAAGAGATCGAAGCCTATCCGACGACGTACGACCAGCTGCAGTACCGCATCGACGCGATCGCGGGAACGCTGCAGAAGGCCGGCATACCGGCGGATTCGTTCGACTGCGTCATGGGAAGGGGCGGCGGCATCGCGCATCTCGCGACCGGAGGCTACGAAGTGAATCAGGCGCTGCTGGATTCCGCGAAGGATCATCCGCTGTTCGATCACGTCTCGAACATCGGGGCTGCGCTGGCGTATCATTTCGCGCAGGACGCAGGCTGCAAGGCCTACATCTACGACGCGGTCAGCGCTGAGACCATGGTCCCCGAGGCGAAGATCCTCGGCATGGATCACATGGAGCGCACGAGCCTCTGCCACGTCCTGAACGCCCGCGCCATGGGTATCAAGTACGCGAAGGGACTGGGAAGAAAGTACGAGGACATGAACCTGATCGTCGCGCACATGGGCGGCGGCATCACGGTATCGGCGCACTGTCACGGGCGCATCATCGACAACGTCCGCGATGACGAAGGCCCCATGTCTCCGACGCGCAGCGGCGCGGTCAGCGTGCAGAAGGTCGTGGATCTGTGCTTCAGCGGCAAGTATACGTACGAAGAGATGACGAAAAAGACCCGCGGTGACGCAGGCCTCGTGAACCTTCTCGGCACGCACAACGCCCGCGAAGTGGAGAAGCGCATCGAGGAAGGCGATGAATATGCCAGACTCGTCTACGACGCCATGGGGTATCAGGTGGCCAAATACGCGGCTATGATGGCAGGCTGCTTTACCGAGCCTATCGATGCGGTCATCCTGACCGGCGGCATCGCGCATTCGAAGATGCTCACCGGGGTCATCTGCAAGCATCTCGAGCACACGTTCGAGGTCGAGATCATGCCCGGCGAGAACGAGATGGAGGCGCTGGCCTTCAGCGGTCTGCGCATCCTGCGGGGCGAAGAGCAGGCCAACCCCGCCTATCAGTAAGAAAGGACCCGCTCCATGCAGAAATACGACTGTACCTACGATGCTTACGTAAAGATCCTGAACGCGGAACTGGTGCCGGCCATGGGCTGCACCGATCCCATCGTCATCGCCTACTGCGCCGCGAAGGCGAAGGAGGCGCTCGGCTGCATGCCGGAAAAACTGGATCTGTACGTGAGCGGCAATCTCGTGAAGAATGCCAAGTGCGTGGTCGTGCCGGGAACGGGCGGCCTGATCGGGATGAGAGCCGCTGCGGCGGCAGGTCTCGTCGGTGGTGACCCGTCCGTCGCGCTGGAAGTCCTGTCGTCCCTGACGCCCGCCATGTGCCCCGCCATCCTGGAATATATGGAGACGGCGGAGATCAATATCCTGCCTACGGACGGGAAGGAATCCCTGGAGGTCATCGCGGTAGTGTGGGGCGGCGGCCACCGCGCGAAGTGCCGCATCGCCCGCAGCTATTCCAACGTCGTGCTGCTCGAAAAGGACGGACAGGTCCTGGAAGAGGCGGAACTGTCCGACAGCCCCGGAGGCGGGCTCGACAAGAGCGTGCTCCGCGTCGCGGACATCGTGGAATTCGCCCGCATCGCCGATCTTTCATCCGTGGAAGAAGTGCTGAAGCGGCAGGTGGAATACAACATGGCTGCGGCGAAAGCCGGTTGCGAAGGCGACTGGGGCGGCTGCGTGGGCAAGACCATCCTGAAGAGCCGTCCGGACAGCGTCCGCACGAAAGCGGTCGCGGCTGCGGCGGCAGGCATCGACGCCCGCATGGGCGGGTGCACGGTCCCCATCATCATCATCGCGGGGTCGGGCGACCAGGGCCTGACCGCGAGCATCCCCGTCATCACCTACGCGAAAGAGCTGGGCAAGAGTGAAGAAGACATGCTGCGTGCGCTGATCGTCGCAGATCTCGTGGGCATCGAAGAACGCTTCTACACAGGCACGATGAGCGCCTACTGCGGCTGCCTGTGCGCGGCTTCCGGCGCGGGTGCGGGCATCGCGTTCCTGGAAGGCATGAGCACGGAAGAGATCTGCCGCGTCGTCATCAACGGCCTGGGCATGCTGCCCGGCATGATCTGCGACGGCGCGAAACCCGCCTGTGCGGGCAAAGCGGCCATGGGCATCGAGTCCATGCTGCTGGCTGTCGACCTCGTGCGCGAAGGCGCGGGTTTCCACGGCGGGGACGGCATCCTGTTCCCCGACGCGGACGAGACGATACGCGCGGTCGGACGGGTCGCGGGCGAAGGCATGCGCCAGACGGATCTCGTCATTCAGGATATCATGCTGCAGTAGCAGCCGGAGACAGAGCGGCAAAAGGAGGACGTTATGGAAAACGAGAGCATCAAGACATTGCTGACCAGAAGAAGCGTCAGAAAGTTCAAGCCGGATCACATCACGGACGAAGAGATGGAGACGATCCTCGAGGCGGGAAAATACGCGCCGACGGGAAAGGGAACGCAGTGCACGAAATTCGTCGTGATCCGCAACAAAGCCGTACGGGACAAGCTGTCCGAGATGAACGCCGAGATCCTCGGGGTCAAATCCGATCCGTTCTACGGCGCGCCGGACGTGATCGCCGTATTCGCGAACAGCGCGGCGACGCTCACGTGGGTCGAGGACGGATCCCTCGCCATGGGCAATCTGATGAACGCGGCGCATGCGCTTGGCGTAGCTTCCTGCTGGATCCACAGAGCCCGCCAGACCTTCGACAGCCCGGAAGGCAGAGCCATGGCGACGGCCTGGGGACTGCCCGAGAGCTACGAAGGCATCGGTTACTGCATCCTGGGTTACGCGGACGGGGACGAGCCTCTTCCGAAACCCAGAAAAGAGGATTTCGTCGTGTATGTTGACTGACGTGTGACGCAAATGTTAATTTTCTGTGACAGGCCCCTGCGGGCCTGTTTTTTTTGTGCGGGTATGGTACAATTACGCCATGAAGAAGATTATCGTATTATTGATCTGCATAGCGCTCGCCTTTTCGGCGGCCGGCTGCGCAAACAGCCAGAACAACGGAAGTCAGGACGTTCCGGCAGCCCCGGACGATCCCGAGGAGGAGACCGTGTCTTTCACCATAGGACAGATCCAGGAATTCGGACGCAATGATGCGTCTGCCTGGGAATTGCTGCAGGACCTGCTGCCCAACCTGATCGTCTACCGGGGGGCGGGAGGCATTTTCCAGTACGCGGCGATAGACCGCAGCCTTCCTCAGTCCGATTACGACTGGACCAACCTGGTGGAAGTGAACGAATCGCCCCGTGAGGTGGAATACGTCGTGGACGGCGAGACCGTGTCCATCAGAGGCATCGACGTGTCGACCTACCAGGGCGAGATCGAATGGGACAAGGTGGCAGCTTCCGGGGTCAAATTCGTCTTTATCCGGCTGGGCTACCGCGGCTATGAGAGCGGCCTGCTCGTAAAAGACGACCGCTTCGAGGAGAACATACGCGGCGCGCTGAACAACGGCATCGCTGTGGGCGTCTATTTCGTGACCCAGGCCGTGAACGTGGAAGAAGCCGTGGAAGAGGCGCAGTTCGTCATGGACAACATCCGTCCGTACAACGTGACCTGGCCCATCGTTCTCGACATCGAAGACGCGGCCAGCACGACGGCGAGGACGGCCGACCTGACGCAGCAGCAGCGGACGGATCACGCGATCGCGTTCTGCGAGACGATCAAAGAGGGCGGGTATACGCCCATGCTCTACTGCAACATCCGCTGGTTCATCGAAAAGTTGGACATCACGCGGATCGCGGACTACGAGAAGTGGTTCGCCCAGTATTTCCGCAAACCGTTCTTCCCGTACACCTTCCAGGTGTGGCAGTACAGCAGCAGCGGAAGTATAGACGGCATCAAGGGGAACGTCGATTACAACATCAGTTTCGTCGATTACGGCAACCGCACGGAAGAGTCCGACGAGTAAGCCGCAGTTATATTTCAAAAGGAACAGAAAGGATTGGAAATGGAGTACAAAAGACTTTACAAGTCCTCTACGGACAAAGCCATCTTCGGCGTATGCGGGGGCATCGCCGAATACCTGGGGATCGATTCCCTGATCATCCGTCTCGTGCTGGTGCTCTTTACGCTGGCGTTCGGCGCGGGACTTCTCTTCTACATCATCGCGGCGCTGCTCATGCCCAAGCGGCCCGAAGACGGCGGGATGCCCGTCCAGCCGGAGCGGCCGGGTTCGTACAACGCGGGCGGAGCCACCTACGTCAACCGCGCGTCCTATGCGCAGCCCATGCCGCAGGAAGTGACCCGCAGCACGGTGCCGCAGGAGGTGCCTGCCGAACCGGCCGATCCCATGCCGCAGGAAGTGCCTGCCGAACCGGCCGATCCTGTCGATCCCGTGAGCGCAGCCTGGGCGAAGGAACGCGAAACGCAGGAGACCCGCGGCGCAGCTGCAGGGGCACCGAAGGAAGAACCTGCTCCGAAGGCAGAGGCGCCGAAAGCGGAACCCAAGCCCGAACAGCCGCAGGCGAAACGGTCCTACGAGACC
>JAFZRG010000081.1 GCA_017619985.1 Bacillota bacterium
CGCAGACGGTCCTGATCGAATCCGCGAACTTCCTGGGCGACTCCATCCGCAGCACCTCCAAGAAGCTGAACCTGCGCACTGAGGCTTCCGGCCGCTTCGAAAAGGGCATCGACCCGAATTTAGCCAAGGACGCCTGCGACAGAGTCTGCTACCTGATCGAACTGCTCGGCGCGGGCACGCCGCTCACCGGCGACGTGGACGTCTATCCGGTGGTCGAGAAGGCCAAGACCATGGACGTGCGCGTATCCCGTATCAACAAGGTACTGGGCATCGACATCCCGGGCGAGCAGATGGTCGAATACTTCAAGGGCCTCGAGATGGAAGCCGAACTCAACGGCGACATCATCACCGTGACCCCGCCCACCGTCCGCCAGGACCTCGAGATCGAGGAAGACTATATCGAAGAAGTCGCCCGCATGTACGGTTACGACAAGCTGCCGACGACGCTGCCCAAGAGCGCGACGGAGAGCCGCATCAGCGAGAAGCAGGAACTGCGCAATATCGCGAAGGCCGCGCTGCGCGGCATGGGCCTCTCCGAGTTCCAGACCTACAGCTTCGTCTCCCCGAAGGCGAGCGACAAGGTCCGCATCCCGGCGGGCAGCTTCCGGCGCAACTTCGTCAAACTCATCAACCCGCTCGGCGAAGACACGTCCGTCATGCGCACGATGATCCTGCCCAACCTGCTGGACGTCCTGGCGCTGAACTACGCGAGAAGCAACGCGAACGTCCGCGGCTTCGAGCTCGGCAACACGTTCTTCAACAACGGCAAGGGTGAAGGCATCCTGCCGGAGGAAAAGGACGCTCTGTGCCTCGCGATGTACGCGGAAGGCGAGACGTTCTTCACGCTGAAGGGCTATGTGGAAGAACTGCTGGCAGCCCTGGGCATCCACGGCGCGGAATACGAAGCCGTATCCGATGACCCGACGTTCCACCCGGGCAGATGCGCCAAGGTGAGCGTGGACGGCAAGCAGATCGCCGTGATCGGCCAGGTCCATCCGGCGGTCACTGAAAACTACAACATCGACACGGCTGTCTATGCGGCGGAGATCGACTTCGACCTGCTGTACGGCCTTGCGAAGACGGAGATCAAGTACGCTCCGCTGCCCAAGTATCCTGCCATGGTCCGCGATTTCGCGATGGTGGTAAAGGAAGACGTGGCGGCAGGCGAGCTGGAGAAGGCCATCAAGGCCAACGCGGGCCCGCTGCTCGAGAGCGTCAAACTGTTCGACGTATACAGAGGAGCCCCGGTGCAGCCGGGCTTCAAGAGCGTGGCTTATTCCCTCACTTACAGGGCGGCGGACCGCACCCTGAAGGAAGGTGAAGTCAACGAGATCAATCAGAAGGTCCTGATTGCCCTCAAGGATGCATACAACGCGGTCTTAAGAGAAATGTAGCGGAAAGGAAGTCCCATGAGCGAAAGAAACACAGTCGCCGTAAGGATCTACGGCCAGGAGTACAACATCTCCGGAGAAGCCTCCAGAGACCACATCATGAGAGTCGCCGACTATGTGGACAGCAAGATGCAGGAGATCGGCGAAGCCGTCGTCAACGCGAGCAACACGGGCGTGGCGGTGCTGGCAGCGGTCAATATCGCGGACGAATACTTCGGCAGAGAGACCGCCATGGCCGAACTGCAGGAGAAGAACGATCAGCTGATCAGCGATACCCAGCGTTATGCGCTTCTGTGGGAAGAGGCCAAGCAGAGCCTTGCCCAGTACAAGGAAGAGATGGCGGGGACCCGCGCGCAGCAGGAAGAGAACCTGCGCACGCTCAACGACAAGAATAACCGCATCGCCGAGCTGACGCAGCAGCTGGAGGAGATCTCGGGTCACAACGAAGTGCTGAGATCCAGATGCGAAGAGCTGACCCGCAGAGCGGAATCCGCGGAAGCGGCTCCGGAAGAAGCGCAGCGCGCCATCCGCGAGCTCGAAGCCAAGAACCGCGACATCGAGAGCAGCTTCTTCGACATCCAGATGGAGAACATCCACCTGAAGAACGAGCTGGAGAATCTGCGCAAGCAGCTGAACCGCTAGGAGCTGTAACCCATGAACGAAAAAGCGCTGCGCGTGCTGGAATATGAAAAGATAATAGAGATGCTGGCTGCGCAGTGCTGTTCCGGTATGACGAGAGACGCTGTCCGCAGCCTGAAGCCGTCCCGCAAGATCCGCTGGATCGAAGAGGAGCTTCAGGCGACGGATGAAGCGGTGCAGGTGATCCTCAAGAAGGGGACGCCCCCGCTGGGCGGGTTCTACGACATCAAGGGCATCGTTCATTTAGCGGCCAAGGAAGGCAGCCTGACCCCGAAGCAGCTGCTGGAAGTCGCCTACAACCTGGCTTCTGCCCGCAAGACCGAAGCTTTCCTTCATACGGAAGAACTGCGGCCGCTGGCCACCATCCAAGGGCTGGCGACCGCTATCACTGTCCTGGAGCATCTCGAAAAGGAGATCGAACGCTGCATCCTCTCGGAGGACGAGATCGCGGACGGGGCGAGTTCCGAACTGCGCCGCATCCGCCGGGCCATCCTCAAGAAGAACGAGGACATCCGCAGCAAGATCAACCAGATCGTGAACTCCGCGGACAACAAGGCCTATCTGCAGGATGCCATCGTGACGATGCGGCAGGGCCGCTACGTCGTGCCGCTCAAGTCGGAGCACCGCACGAAGCTGGCCGGCATCGTGCATGACGAGAGCGCTTCCGGCGCCACGCTGTTCGTGGAGCCCCAGGCCATCGTCAACATGAACAACGAACTGCGCGAACTGGAGCTGGCGGAGAAGCAGGAGATCCTGCGCATCCTCAAGGAGCTGTCCGCAGAGGTCGGCGCCGAGGAAATGGCCATCCGGGCCAACCAGGACATCCTCTATAAACTGGATTACATGTTCGCGAAGGGCAGACTGGCCTGCGATATGAACGCTTCGCGGCCGGGCATCAATAAAGAGGGTTACGTAAACCTCAAAAAAGCCCGTCATCCGCTGATCGACCGCAAAAAAGTCGTGCCGATCGACGTCGAGATCGGGCAGACCTGCGACACGCTGGTCATCACGGGCCCGAATACGGGCGGCAAGACCGTTACGCTGAAGACCGTCGGCCTGCTGTGCCTCATGGCGCAGGCAGGATTATTCATCCCGGCGGGAGACAACAGCAGCGTTCCGGTGTTCGAGAACATCTTCGCCGACATCGGCGACGAGCAGAGCATCGAGCAGAGCCTGTCCACGTTCAGTTCGCACATGCGCAACATCGTGGATATCGTCAAGAACTCCGATGAGGACAGCCTGGTGCTCGTGGACGAGCTGGGCGCCGGCACGGACCCGACCGAGGGCGCCGCGCTGGCCATGGCCATCCTGGACACGCTGCGCAGGCAGGGCGCGAAGACCGTCGCGACAACGCATTACACGGAGCTCAAGAAATACGCCATCTCGACCGAGGGCGTGCAGAACGCGTCCATGCAGTTCGACGTGGAGACGCTGTCCCCGACGTTCAAACTGATCACGGGCGTGCCCGGCAAGTCCAACGCGTTTGAGATCTCCCGCAAGCTCGGTCTTCCCGAAGAGGTCATCCATGAGGCGAAGGACCTTCTGGAGACCGGCGACATCGCGTTCGAAGACGTCTTAACGTCCATCGAGCGCGACAAGCAGACCGCGGAGGCCGAACGCATCGCGTCCGAGAATCTGCGCCGCGAGATGCAGAAGAACAAAGAGCGCATGGAAAAGCTGGAGGAAAAGCTCCGCGTACAGAAAGAGGAGATCCTCGAAGAGGCGCGCGAAGAAGCCCGGGCCATCCTCGAAGAAGCGAAGCAGACCGTGGCCGACATCCAGCAGGATATCGAAAACGCGCGCATCGCTGCGGAGGAATCCGCGGCAAAGGATCTCAACCGCAGCATCGAGGAAGGCAAGCGCAAGCTGAGAGAACAGAAGAAACGCTATGCGTCCAAGGCGAAGCAGGAGGAAGAGGACAATCCCGAACCGCCTGCGGCGGAGGAGATCAAGGTCGGCGCGCGGGTCAACGTGCTGTCGGCGGGTCAGAAGGGCACGGTCGTGACCCTGCCCGACGCCAAAGGCGACTTCATGGTGCAGATCGGCGCGCTCAAGCTCGGCGTGAACCTGTCCGGGGTCACGCTCGTGCAGGAGAACGTGACCGAGAAACAGCGCCAGAAGACGATGTACTCGAAGATGTACGCCAGCAAATCCATGACCGTTCCCATGTCGTGCAATGTCGTGGGACAGAACCTGGACGACGCCTGGATGCAGGTGGACAAATACCTGGACGACGCGTTCATGGCGGGTCTGGAGACGGTGTCCATCATCCACGGCAGAGGCGCGGGCATCCTGAAGAACGGCATCCAGCAGGCGCTGAGACACCATAAACACGTAAAATCGTTCCGCAGCGGCGGATATAAGGAAGGCGGCGACGGCGTGACCATCGTAACGCTCAAGAGGTGACCATGAGAAACGTCAAGAAAGAAATCGCAGAACTGCTCGCGGCGCAGGTCGAAAGCCTGACCGCGGAAGACATCGAAAAACTGATCGAGATCCCCGCGGATCCGAAGATGGGCGACTACGCGTTTCCCTGCTTCCGTCTGGCGAAGGTGATGCGCAAGGCACCGCAGATGATCGCCGCGGACATCGCGAAGAGCATCGAAGGGAACACGCTGTTCGAGAAGGTCGAACAGGTGAATGCCTACGTGAACATGTTCATCGACAAGCAGGAATTCGCGCGGCTGACGCTCGGCGCGGTCTGCGAACAGGGCGGCGCGTACGGCAACACCGAAGGCGGCAAAGGCAAGACCGCCATCGTGGAATACAGCTCCCCGAACATCGCGAAGCCGTTCCACATCGGCCACATCCGCAGCACCGTCATCGGCGCTTCCATCGCGAAGCTGTACGAAGCGACCGGCTGGAATGTCGTGCGCCTGAACCATCTGGGCGACTACGGCACGCAGTTCGGCAAGATGATCGTCGCGTACCGCAAGTGGGGCAATAAGGAAGACGTGGAGAAGGAGCCCATCAAGACGCTCCTGTCCTATTACGTTAAGTTCCACGAAGAGGCCGAGAAGGATCCTTCCCTGGAGGACGAAGCCAGAGAGACCTTTACGAAACTCGAGCTGGGCGCTCCCGAGGAGACCGAGCTGTGGCAGTGGTTCCGCAGCGAATCCCTGAAGGAATTCAGCCGCGTCTACGATATGCTGGACATCCACTTCGATTCATACAACGGCGAATCGTTCTACTCCGACAAGATGCCGGCCGTTCTGGACGAACTGAAGGCGAAAGGCCTGCTGCAGGAATCCCAGGGCGCGCAGATCGTCGACCTGGAACCCTACGGCATGACGCCCGCGCTCATCACGAAGAGCGACGGGTCATCGCTGTACATCACCCGCGACCTCGCGGCCGCGTTCTACCGCAAGAAAACCTATCACTTCGACAAGTGCATCTACGTCGTGGCCTCCCAGCAGAACCTGCACTTCCAGCAGTGGTTCAAGATCCTGGAGCTCATGGGCTACGAGTGGGCGAAGGACTGCGTGCACGTGCCGTTCGGGCTCGTCAGCCTGGAGGAGGGCACCATGTCCACCCGTTCCGGCCGCGTCGTGTTCCTCGAGGACGTGCTCAAAGCGGCCGTCGAGAAGACCCGCGAGATCATCGAGGAGAAGGGGGTCAACACGGACAACATGGAGGAGACCGCGAAGACCGTCGGCATCGGCGCCGTCATCTTCCAGGAACTGTCCAATTACCGTATCAAGGATTATGTCTTCAGCTGGGACAAGGTGCTGAATTTCGACGGCGAGACCGGTCCGTACGTGCAGTATACCCACGCAAGAGCCGCTTCCGTGCTGCGCAACGCAGGCGCGGAGGGCAGAAAGTTCGACGTGTCCGGTATGGATCTGAGCTATATCTGCGGCGACGCCGGCTATGAGCTGGTCAAACTGCTGTACCGCCTCCCCGAGGTGGTCGCGGATGCCGCGGACAAGTACGAACCCTCCGTCGTGACCCGCCACATCGTGGACATCGCCCAGGCTTACAACAAGTTCTATCACGACGAGCGCATCCTCGTGGACGACGAAGCCGAGAAGAACGCGAAGCTGCTGCTGACGTACGCCGCCAAGCAGGCGATCGCCAACGGCCTGGCCCTGCTGATGATGAAGGCGCCGGAGAAAATGTAATGCAGTACGAAGGCATGGTGTACCGGCCTCCCAGCGAGGCCTACAGCCTGATCCTCCAGGTGACGATCGGCTGCAGCCACAACAAGTGCCGCTTCTGCAGCATGTACAAGGACAAGCAGTTCCACATCCGGCAGTTCGAGGACATCCTCGCGGATCTGAAGGAATGCCGGGCGTATTACGGCCGCGTCCGCCGGATCTTCCTGGCGGACGGCGACGCGCTGTGCCTGTCGAACAACAAGCTGCTGCGCATCCTGGACGCGATCCGGGAGCTGTTTCCCGAGTGCGAGCGCGTGGGCATCTACGCGAGAGCGACGGACATCCTGCGCAAGACGCCGGAGGAACTGAAAGCGCTGAAGGAAGCCGGCATTGGCATCGTATATATCGGCGCCGAGAGCGGTGACCCGGAAGTGCTCGCCTATATGCAGAAGAACGCGACCCGCGAACAGCTCATCGAGGGCGTGCGCCGCGCGGAAGACGCCGGCATCGCGGCTTCGGTCACGTTCATCTCCGGGCTGGGCGGCCGCGCGCGCTGGAAAGAGCACGCGATCGCGTCCGCGACGATGATCAATGAAATGCATCCGGCGTACGCGTCGTGGCTCACGCTGATGTTAGATCCGTCCGCGCCGGTCACGCGGGACATCGCGGATGGGAAGTTCGAACTGCTGAAACCAGCCGAGGTCCTGGACGAGATGGAAGTGATGCTGGAGCACATCGAGATGCCTGAAGGGGTCACGTGCGTGTTCCGCAGCAACCACGCGTCGAACTATCTGTCGCTGAAAGGAGACCTGCCCAAAGACAGGGATAAGATGCTCGCGGTGGTGCGCCAGGCGAAGGAAAACAGCGATATGCTGCGGCCGGAGTACTGGCGGGCGCTGTAGAAGATACGCGGTCTGGTAGACCGGGCTGCCTGAGATGCCGCAGAAGGCCAAAAATCGCCCTTATGCGGCGTTTTTATCCGCTTTATGTAAAATGGACACGTCTGGAGGAAATATGGAGCTTAAAAGCCCGGATTTCAGGAAAAGAGAAGACAAGCTGAGCGGCTGGCTGGACGGCGAGGTGAAGACCTTCCTGTTCGACAGCTTTTCGGACGATTACTGCACGCGCACCGGTATGGAGTTCCTGCGCGGCGTGGACATCCCCATCAAGCCGGGCGACCTGGCGGCCTTCCACGGCGAGGGCGGCCTGCCCGTGACCGACCTCGCGGACAACATGGCCCTCGTGATCGGCGCGAACACGCAGTTCAGGTACCGCGACGCGTATATCTCCTATCTGGCGCTGTATTTCAATGAGAAACTCGTGGACGTGCTGGCGCAGAAGGGCGCGGAGGAGCTGAAGGCGCAGCATTACCGCAAGTCGTGCATCTATTTCCGCGCGGCGCTGCTGCTGGATTCGCAGAGCCGGGAAGCCATGTTCGGCTACGCCTGCTGCTGCCGGGAGTGGTATCTGAGCCTGGAGGGCGAAGACGAGCAGGAGCTGATCGCCATCCTGAAGAAAGAGGCTTCCGAGTATTTCGAGCACGTGACCCGCGTCTATCCGGACTACGCGCCGGCCTACTATTTCCTGGGCTACGCGTACATCAACGGCGGGCAGTACAAGAAGGCGGAACTGGTGTGGAAGAAGTTCCTGGAGCTGAGCAAAGACGCGGATCCGGAGCGCGAAGAGATCAAGGAGATCCGCGAGCGCGTGGCTTCGCTGGCGGACCCCGTGAAGATCGAGGAGGGGGTCAACCTGCTGACGGCAGGGCACCTGGAAGACGGCCTGCGCATCCTGGAGCGCTACGTCGGCACCGAGTACGATTCCTGGTGGCCGCTGCACTACTATCTGGCGTCCGCTTACCGGGAACTTGGGTTCTTCGAGGAGTCCATCGAAGGCTTCAAGCGCGTGCTGGCCCTGCAGCCGTCCCACGAGGAAAGCTGCGAGTGCCTGGCCGAGCTCTTTGCCGCCGACGGCGATGCCGACAACGCGGAAAAGTACCGCAGGAAGGCCGAGATCATCCGGAAGAACAGAGAATAAAAAAGTCTTCGGGAAATCGCAAAGGAATTCTTGACAAGGGTCGATCGGCTGTCGTATAATATCAAAGTCGCAAGAGCGACGCTATTCCGGAGTAGCTCAATGGTGGAGCACTCGGCTGTTAACCGATAGGCTGTGAGTTCGAGCCTCACCTCCGGAGCCAGATGGGAGAGGCTATACGCCTCTCCCAAA
>JAFZRG010000082.1 GCA_017619985.1 Bacillota bacterium
GCGTGCCAGGATCTCCACGCTGCCGCCCTCATAGATAAAGGCGTTCCAGCTGGCGACCATCTGAGTGAAGTCCGTCGACTGATATTCGTGCGAGGTGAACGTGCCCTCTTCCCTGCCGTCTTCCAGCACGAGGGTGCGGATACCTTCGAGCTCCTCGATCTTCAGGCCGTCCAGGGTGCCGTCGTAGAAATGACTGTCTTCCAGCTTCAGAAGGTTGCCCTGCACTGCGTAATTCACCATGCCGTCGCCGTCCATGATCTGCGGTTTGCAGCCCGTGAAGGCTGCCGCGGCCAGGAGTAGGCAGAGCAGCACGGCAAGTATCTTCTTCATGTCCTTCACTATCCTTCGTACAGGTGCAGGAACTCCTGCAGACACTTTTCGTCTCTGCCGCGCACGCCCAGGGTGTGCTTGGCGTGGTAGATGGAGCTGATCAGCGCCTCTTCGACGCATTCCACGGCCGCCTCGAACGTGGAGGAGATGTTGTCGTCGTAGAGGAATTCATAGCTCTTGAACGGCGTCTCGTTGAAATGCTCGACCTTGTTGGCCGTCGAGAACGCGATGGCGAGGTCGCCGGAGCCGTTGCCGGAGTAGGATCCGGTGCGGGCCAGGGCGTGAGCCGTGCGGCTGGCGACGCGTCTCAGCTGGCGGTCTCTTAAGGGGATGTCCGTCGCGATGATCATGATGCACGAGCCCTTGTCTTCCTTCTTGCGCTCCGCGTCGATGCGCCTGCCGATGAAGTCGCCGCCGATCACGAGGTTATCGTCGGTGCCGTAGTTCGTCATGACGAGCGCTCCGATCGTGAACTTGCGTCCGCCGATCGTCAGCACGCGGCTGGCGGAACCGATGCCGCCCTTCAGGCCCATCATCTCCATGCCGGTACCGGATCCGACGGCGCCTTCCTCGAAGGTCCCGTCGCAGTTTTCAGCGTTTTTCAGCGCCTGCAGCACGTGCCCTTCCGTCACGTGCAGGCCGCGGATGTCGTTGATCTCGCCGTCGTTGCACTCGGTCACGACGCAGTTGACCGTGCCGGTCTGCACGCCGATCTCCGGATTCTGCGCGAGCATGTACTTGACGGACGCGGTGAGCGCGGTGCCGACGGACAGGGTATTCGTCATGACGATGGGCGATTCGAGCGTGCCGAGTTCGTCCATCTGCACGAGGCCGGTGGTCTTGCCGAAGCCGTTGATGATGGCCGCGCCGGCGAACAGCTTCTCGCGGAAGCAGTTGCCGGAATGGGGCAGGATCGCAGTGACCCCGGTATTCACGTTGTGGTCTTCGCTCTGGAGGGTCACGTGACCCACTTTAACGCCCGCCACATCGGTGATCAGGTTGCGCGGTCCTTTCTCGAATTTGCTGTGCAGGTTGAGTTTGCAGTCTTTTTCCAGTCCCATAAGTTCCTCCTATTTCACCTGTTTGCCCATGAATTCGATGGCGCGTTCGGCCATGACTTCCATGGGATCCACATAGAACTCATCCAGATGCTCGTCCGCCTTGATGACGGACAGTTCGGTGCAGGCGAGCAGCGCGCCTTTGCAGCCGGCCGCCTTCACCTCGGCGTCCACGGCGGCCCAGGCCTCCTTGTCCGCCGGCAGCCCCGCCTTGACGCAGTCGTAGATCAGATGCATCACGTTGGTCTGGTTCTCCGGAGAGCAAGTATACGGCGTGACCCCCTGCTTCTCCAGTTCCTTCTGGTACAGGCCGGTCCGTATCGTTCCGTCCGTCGCCAGGATGGCGACCTTTTCGCCCGGATGGAGTCTGCCCATCTCCGCCGCCGCTTCGCGTATCATGGAGATGACGGGGATGCTCAGATCGTCGAACTGATGCAGGTAATAGTGCGCGGTGTTGCATGTGCAGCAGATGGCTTTACAGCCAAGCCCCTCGAGCGTTTTGCAGTCCTGATGCAGACTGTCCCAAGCCGCCTGCCACTTCGCGAAATCATCCGACAGGATGGCAGCCGTGCGGTCCGGCGTTTCCGCGTCGGAGAGCAGCACCAGGTTGAGGTGGTCCTGGTCCTTTTCCGCCGCCGTCTTTTCCGTGATCATTTTATAGAACAGCGCGCTGGCCATCGGCCCCATGCCCCCCAGCACGCCCAAATACTCTTTTGCCATAAAGAACCTCTCTTTATTTTATTGTTTAAATTATAGCACAAATAATCGAGGCGAATACAGGTCAGTCGAGGTCCATCGGGGAACCCGGTTCTTAGCGATTGGCGAGCCGAAGGCGAAGCCAGAGCTTAGAACCGCTGGGAGGGCCCACGCTGAGCGAGAGCGTGTCCGAGACTGACCAGTATTGCCTCGATATGAAACACGAAAAAAGAGAGGGCGCTCCGCCCTCTCTTTCAGGAAATCTTATGCGCTTATTCCGCAGCCAGGTGCTTGAGGTTCTCAGCAACTGCGAATTCGGCTTCGGTCGCTTCCTTGACCTGATCGATGGTGTAGTCATCATAGATCTCGGTCAGGGTCAGCTTGCCGTCTACCCATTCCATAACGCCCATTTCGGTGATGATCTTGTCAACGACCTTTTCGGCGGTGAGGGGCAGCGTGCACTTCTTCATGATCTTGTGGTTGCCCTTCTGGGTATGGGTCATCGCGATGATAACTTCCTTGGCGCCGCACACGAGGTCCATAGCGCCGCCCATGCCTGCAACAGCCTTGCCCGGGATGATCCAGTTAGCCAGGTTGCCTTCCTCGTCGACCTGCATCGCGCCCAGAACGGTCGCATCGACGTGGCCGCCGCGGATGATGGAGAAGGATTCTTCGGAACCGAAGAAGTTGGCATAGGGAACATAGGTGACCCAGTTGCCGCCGGAGTCGATGACTCTGTAGTCTTCCTTGCCCGGTTCAGCCTTGCCGGACAGGCCGGTAAAGCCGTTCTCGGACTGCAGGCAAATGTCTACGCCTTCGGGAAGGTAGCTGGTGCACAGGGTCGGAAGACCGATGCCCAGGTTGACGACGTCGCCGTCATGGAATTCCTGCGCCGCTCTCTTGGCGATTCTAGCTTTTAAATCTCCCATGGTTTCTCTCCTTCTACGATCTTTTCTACGTATACGCCGGAGAACTGATAGTCGTCAGCATCTCTTTCGCCGATCTCGTATACCTTTTCGGATGCCAGCAGGGTGTGCTCGGCAGCCATAGCCATAACGTGATTGAAGTTCTTGGTAGCCTTCAGCATGGTGAAGTTGCCGTACTTGTCGCAGTAGTCAGCTCTGACGAGAGCGAACTTCGGGCGAAGCGGCTTCTCCAGCAGATACTTGACGCCATCGATCTCGATGATGGTCTTCTCGTTGCCGAGCCAGTCCTTTTCCATCGGGGTACCGAGGCCGACCGGGGTCAGAACGCCGCCCAGGCCTGCGCCGGCAGCTCTCAGCTTTTCAGCCAGAGATCCCTGCGGGAACAGTTCATAGGTGAGGGTGCCTGCCGCGATCTGTCTGTTGATCTCGGGGTTGACGCCGATGTGGGAAGCGATCAGGTGATCGATCTGGTGGTTGGCCAGAAGCTTTGCGATACCCTTGAGCTTGCCGTTGGTCGGAGCGTTCTCTTCATTCAGGCCGCCGTCGTTCGCGATAACGGTCAGGTGCTTCGTTCCCTGTGCTACCAGAGCATCCATCAGGATCTCGGGGGAACCGGTGCCAAGGAATCCGCCGACTGCGATCATGTCGCCGTCTTTGATGGCAGATACAGCCTCAGCAGCTGTTACCATTTTGTTTTTCATAAAAATCTCCCTTTAACTTATATAAGATGTTTCCGAGGGCCCGCTTGTGACCCGCGGAAAGGATTTATAACCGTTCTTATCTCTTTGCCCAGCCTCTGGCGACGATCTCCTGCATGACGTAGGAGCATACATGCTCCGCATAAGTCTCGGGACCGAAGCCTGCGTCGAAGCCCAGCTCCTGCGCGAGTTCATGAGAGATACGCGGACCGCCGCACAGCAGCAGCATGCGGTCGCGGATGCCTTCGGCTTCGCACAGTTCCACCATATTGGTGAGGTTCTTGATGTGGACATCCTTCTGGGTGACGGTCTGAGAAACGAGGATGGCGTCCGCGTTCAGCTCGATAGCCTTGGCGATCAGCTCTTCGTTGGGGACCTGCGAACCCATGTTCACGGCGTTGACGTTCTTGAAACGCTCCAGGCCGAAGTGGCCGTGGAAGCCCTTCATGTTCATGATGGCGTCGATGCCTACGGTGTGGGCGTCGGAACCGGTGGACGCGCCGACCATGGTGATGGTGCGGCCGATGTTCTTGGCGATCCATTCGCCGCATTCGACGCGGTCGAACACGTCGGATTCGACCTTCGTGACGTGGATCTTGGTGTAGTCCACCGTGTGATGGACGGGACCGTAGACCACGAAGAAGGTGTAGCCGATGCCCAGGTCGCTGTGGTGGGTCACGGAGGGTTCGTCCATGCCCATCAGCTTCGCGTACTGGCGGGCCGCTTCCTGCGCTTCTTCCCCGTCGGGAACGGGCAGGGTAAAGCTCATCTGGACTTTGCCGTCGTTATAGGTATCGCCGTAGGGCTTGATCTTGGTCAGATCGACGGTGCTTGTAGCAGTCGTGAAGTTACTCATTACTTGGCACCTCCCAGCATCTTCTCGATAAACGGATTGAAGTAGAAATCGTTGTCCTTCGTGGCTACGCCTTCCAGACCCTTGCCGCCTTCGAACGGTCTCTTGACCGCTGCGAACTTACCGGCTTCGATGGTCGGGAACAGGCCGTCCTTTTCGATCTGGGCCAGCAGCTCGTCGGCGTCATGCAGAACTTTCTGCGCGCGCTTCTGGATGATGCCGTCCTTCTTGTATTCGATCTCGTCACCCAGATGTCTCGCGTTGTTGAAGACATACTTGGCGTTTTCGATGGACAGCATGCGGTCCTGCAGGAACGGGGTGTGGATGGCTTCGGTCAGCATGCCTAAAAGCTGCAGGGACTGTCCGGTCCACACGGCGATCAGGTTGAACAGCGCGTCCTGGATATGGCCGCGGAAGATGTTGCCTGTCATGAACTTCGTGGGAGGCATGTACTTCAGGGAGGCGTTCGGGAAGATCTCTCTCGCCATCTGCGCCTGGGACAGCTCCAGCAGGAAGCCGTCTTCGGTCATCGGATCCATTTCGAACGCGTGGCCGAGGCCCATCTGCCATTCCTGGATATGGGCCAGCACGGCGAACTGCTCGTTGATCATCTGGGAAGCCAGAACGGTGTGAGCCGCTTCGATGGCGTCGTCCGTGGTCAGATAGTTATCTTCGCCGGAGTTGAAGATGATGCCGCAGTAGCCGATGATGACTCTGGAGAAGAACTGGTCGACGATCGTTCTCTGCATGTTGATGTCGCGGAACAGGATGCCGTACAGGGCGTCGTTCAGCATGACGTCCAGACGTTCCAGAGCACCCATGGCTGCGATCTCGGGCATGCACAGGCC
>JAFZRG010000083.1 GCA_017619985.1 Bacillota bacterium
ACCGTTCTTCAGATCTTTGCCATTTACGCGGATGCGTTCTCCGTTCAGGAAAGCTCCGGTCTCGTCCGCACAGTACAACTCGTCCATCTTCGGGAGGAAAATCACGGACGCACAAGGCTTGCCGTCCCGGATGCAGGCGATCTGTATGCCCCAAAGCGGGATCCTGTTCGCAAAATTGACAGTCCCATCGATCGGATCGATGGTAAAGCAGTCATCCGTGAGAGCCTCGTCCGCGTTATATTCTTCACTGACGATCGAAAACCCGGGATAACGGCTCCTGAGCTTATCGATCAGGCATTTTTCGATCTCGTAGTCGAAATTCGTCACCAGATCGCCGTCGTCATCCTTGGCGTTCACTTCGAAATCATCCGTGATCATCGCAGCGGCTTCTTTTACCGCATCGATCAGAAAAAGCAAGTCTTCCGTCATAGTAACCCCGTCGCGATACGGCGCCAAAAAGCAGCGCTATTTTCCGAGTTTCTTCTCCACGATGGGCAGGCGCGCGAGCGTCTTCGCCAGCATGTCTTCGTAGCCGGCCAGCTTGTCGCGTTCGGCCTGGATGACGTGGGCGGGCGCTCTGGAGACGAACTTCTCGTTGGCGAGCTGGTTCGTGACCCTGGCCACTTCCTTCGTCAGCCTCTCCTCTTCCTTCTTCAGGCGGGCGTATTCAGCCTCGTAATCCATCAGGTCGTCGAGCGGCACGTAGACTTCCACGCCGGGCAGCGCCGCGGACATGGTCTCTTCGGGCAGTTCGTCCTTGGATGCGATCCAGGAGATGCCTTCCAGGTTGCCGAGGGTCATGATGTAGCGTTCGCCTGCCTGCGCCGTCGCTTTCTGCCCTTCTTCGGCCAGGATGACCGCATGCAGTTTCCGGGACGGCAGCGCTTCCGCCTCGTGGCGGATTCCGCGGATGGCGCGGATGATATCCATGGACAGGTTCAGGACCTGCTTGTCCTCTTCGTAGTTCATGGACGGGTCATATTCGGGCCAGGATTCGAGCATCAGGAACTGCTTCGCGCCTTCTTCTCTGGGCAGGAAACCCCAGATCTCTTCCGTGATGAACGGCATGAACGGGTGCAGCAGCTTGAGCATGCTCTTGAGGCACTTGACCAGGCAGTAACGCGCGCTGGCCTTGTCGTCCTCGTCCGCGCCGTACAGTCTGGGCTTGATCAGTTCGATGTACCAGTCGCAGAATTCGCCCCAGATCAGCTCGTAGATCTTCTGCGCCGCCAGCGCGAATTCGAAGCGTTCCATGTTCGTGTTGATCTCGGGCAGCGCGTCGTTGACGGTCTGCAGGATCCAGCGGTCCTCTGCCTGCAGCTTTGCGGTCGCCTCGTCCGCCATGGGCAGGAAGTTTCCTTCCTCGTCCTTGATGTTCATGATGGCGAAGCGGCTCGCGTTCCACAGCTTGTTGGCGAAGTTTCTCGCGCCTTCGACCTTCTCCACCTGGTAGCGGATGTCGGAACCCGGGGAGATGCCGGACAGCAGCATGAAGCGCAGCGCGTCGGCGCCGTAGGTGTCGATGACTTCGAGCGGGTCGATGCCGTTGCCCAGGGACTTCGACATCTTGCGGCCCTGCGCGTCTCTCACGAGGCCGTGGATGAGCACGTATTCATAGGGCGTCTTGCCCATGACTTCGATGCCGGAGAAGATCATTCTCGCGACCCAGAAGAAGATGATGTCGTAGCCGGTCACGAGCGCGTTCGTCGGATAGAACTTCTTCAGATCTTCGGTGTTTTCAGGCCAGCCGAGCGTCGAGAACGGCCACAGGGCGGAGCTGAACCAGGTGTCCAGCACGTCCTCATCCTGATGGAAATGCGTGCAGCCGCACTTCGGGCAGACGGACGGTTCTTCCTTGGCCACGATCATCTCGCCGCACTGTTCGCAGTAGTATGCCGGGATCCGATGCCCCCACCAGAGCTGCCGGGAGATGCACCAGTCCTTGATGTCCTCCATCCAGTGGAAGTACGTCTTGTCGAAGCGCTCGGGGACGAACTTCGTCTCGCCGGAGCGGACAGCCGCGATGGCGGGTTCCGCCAGGGGCTTCATCTTCACGAACCACTGCTCGGAGATACGCGGCTCCACGACGGTGTGGCAGCGATAGCATTCGCCTGTCGGGATCACCATCTTCTCGACCTTCACGAGGAAGCCGGCGGCTTCCAGATCCGCGACCCAGACCTTGCGGCACTCGTAGCGGTCCATGCCTTCGTATTTGCCGGCGGCAGCGGTCATCTTCGCCTTTTCGTCGATGCACTCGATCATCTCCAGACCGTGGCGCAGGCCGACTTCAAAGTCGTTCGGGTCCGCGGACGGCGTGATCTTCACGGCACCGGTGCCCTTTTCGGGGTCGGGATACTCGTCTGCGATGACGGGGATCTCGCGGCCCACGAGCGGCAGGATGACCATCTTGCCGACCATGTCCTTGTATCTTTCATCGCTCGGGTGGACGGCGATCGCGGTATCCGCGAACATGGTCTCGGGACGGGACGTCGCGACGACGATGCCTTCGCTGCCGTCCGCGCCGGGATAGCGGAAATACCAGTAGTTGCCGTTGTGGTCCTCGTGCTCGACTTCGATGTCGGACAGCGCGGAGCCGCAGACCGGGCACCAGTTGATCAGGCGCGCGCCTTTGTAGATCAGGCCCTTGTTGTACAGGTTGATGAAGTGCTCCTTGACGGCGCGGTTGCAGCCGTCGTCCATGGTGAAGCGCTCCCTGCTCCAGTCGCAGGACGAACCCAGGCGGCGGATCTGCTCGTTGATGCGGCCGCCGTACTGTCTCTTCCACTCCCAGGCTCTTTCCAGGAAAGCTTCGCGGCCGATGTCCTCCTTGGACAGGCCCTCCTCTTCCCTCAGTTTGTCCACGACCTTGACTTCCGTGGCGATGGACGCGTGGTCCGTGCCCGGCAGCCACAGCGTCTCGTGGCCCTGCATCCTCTTGTAGCGGATCAGCACGTCCTGCAGAGACTGGTCGAGCGCGTGACCCATATGCAGCTGCCCGGTGATGTTGGGAGGCGGCATCACGACGGTGTAGGGGTCCTTGGGGGCGTTCGCGTCGGGGGCGAAGGCGCCGCTCTCTTCCCACATCGCATAGATGCGGTCTTCGAAATCCTTGGGTTTGTAGTTCTTTGCGAGATTGTTTTCCATAGTGATCCTCTCTTGCGGTCGCGGGTCCTGCCGCAGGGCACTCTTTCCCTCGCGTCACCCGCTCCCGCACTATTATCTATAAAAACCTAAGATTTTTTAACTCGAATCAAATTGATGATCTCCAGTATGAAAAAGATCAAACTGATATAGCCGACGATGGGCACGATGTTGGCTACAAAGTTGTAGTAGCCGTACAGGGAGCAGACGTAGCCTGCGAGCCCCACAGCCCATGCGATCGCTTTGCTGTATTTCCGGTCGCCCAGCTTCGTCGTGAAGCCGTAGAAGACCGTTGTCTGGGTCATGAAGATGGCCAGCAGCAGCAGTACCGCGTAGACCTTGCCCAGCACCGGAAAGACCCGGGCGCACAGATCCATCATCGGAAAGCTGCTCGCGCCGCTCATCACGGGATCTGTCGACGTGGACAGGAACAGCATGAGCGTGCAGGTCCCGAGGATGATCCCGCCGAGGGCAGCGCCTCTCAGGCTTTTCTTCGGGGAATCCGAGTGCATGGCGCACTGTCCGAGCACCGGCACCGCGGCGGTCGCGTTGTAGCCGACGTAGGAGACGGCTGCAGTCAGCC
>JAFZRG010000084.1 GCA_017619985.1 Bacillota bacterium
CATGCAGGGCGCCGGGGTGGCACTGGGAGGTACGGTGGACAGAGAGATGTTCTCGGGCTTTTCGCCGACCTTTTCGGAGAACAGGGAGTTGATGGAGTGCTGAACGATCAGCTCCGGCATGACCTTCCATGCGTCTCTTGCGGTCGCGTTCGCGTTGTGCGCGCCGTCGATCTGCAGCATGTCGGCCCAGGCCATGATCTTCTTGGATTCGCAGGCGTCTACGAAGGATCTGACCATGTTGACGTCTCTGTACAGGACGTTGTACTGGGGATCCTGGTGGGCGCCGTTGATGCCCTCTTCGGCGAACATGACCGCGATATCGGGGCCTGCGACGCCGGAGATGTAGGAGTGATAGTTGATGGGTCTGCCGACTTCATCCTCGATCAGGTCCAGAGCTTTTCTCTGGGCTCTGACCTGCTTTCTCGTGACGGGGATGCCGCCGATGCCCTGCGGGGTGCCTTCCATCAGGCCGTCGATGTGGGACTGGCCCATGTGGCGGATGACCATCAGATGGTCCGCGCCATGCCAGGCTGCCATTCTCATACGGCGGACGTCGTCCTCGAATCTGCCGGACGCGATCTCCGTCGTGATGGTGGGCATGGGCTGGGGATCCAGGCCGTCGAAATACTTCGCCGGGGGAAGGGGCACGCCCTGCTTTAAGGGTTCGGAAATGTCATGGTACTCGAACGGTCCCATGTTCTTGTTTTCCGCGGGCTTTCTCCAGGTCCAGCCTCTTCTTCTGGGTTCATATTTGTCGAGGTCTTTCAGCAGCTCGACTACGTCAAGCTTTTCATTGGCTTTTAACGGTTCCATGCTTACTTACCTCCTCTGAACGCAGCGGATACGACGTCCCAGCCTTCGCCGTTGGCGAGCTTGGTGCCGGCTTCGGGAATGGAAATGTTTTCGATCTTGGAGAGCTTGTAGACGCAGTGGCCCGCGCCCTTGCCCATCAGACCGTGATCCATGCAGCCGTTCACGATCTTCTGCGTATCCAGGGAAGAGATCCCCATGCGCAGCAGAACGGAACGCTCCACGGAGGGTGTGGTGTTTTTGTAACCCAGTTCCAGGAGAGGATCCACGACCTGCGCGGTCAGCTCCCAGAATCTGTTGTACAGCTCTTCGTCAGAAAGATCCGCGATATGCTTTCTTCTTTCTTCGAAATCGTCTGCTCTTTTCATCCTTTTTCTCCTTCAATATGTGCTGTAACTTACTTCAGATCTTCCACGACGCTCTTGACCCATTCCGGGGAAGCGTTGACTTCTTCGGCCAGGAAGTTGATGTCGTCTTCATCGATATCGAAGGTGCCGTACTTCTTGCAGGCCTTCTTGATGAAGGACTTTCTCATGTGGTCCAGATCCATGTCCATGGTCTTGATGTAGCTCGGATCCTTGGGCAGGACGATGTTGCCGCCCGGCTTGTCCTCGGTGTTCGGGTCACCGAACTTGATCTCGATGCCGTTCTCTCTCGCGAACGCCAGCTGCGGCTGTACGTGCTTGCCTGCGCCGGTGTATTCGGTCTCGGAGATGATGATGTACTCGTCGGCGGGCAGTTCCTGAGCCAGAGAGAACGCGGCTGCCAGCGCGGTGTTGCCGGCGGGGCCTCTCTCGATGCCTTCCAGGTTGGCCAGCGCTTCGGTGATGTACATGACGTCGCCCTGCTTGACGGTGACGTATCTCTCCATGTAGCGCAGCGGTCTTGCGGCGCTTCTGGGCACGTCGGAGTGATCCGGGTCAACGGCGTAGGGAACGCCGAAACCGGTGTGACCGGTGGTGCAGCTCTTCTTGTTGAAGGCCGTGTCGGATGCCATGTGCAGGCCCGTCAGGTCGATGGAAGCGGCGACGCACTTCGTGTTGGTGGCGCCGGCCTTCATCAGGCCTCTGGCGGTACCGGTCATCATGCCGCCGCCTGCGGACGTGCAGACGACCATCGCGGGATCCTTGCCGTACTTCTCTCTGCACTGCATCGCGATCTCATAGCCGAGGGTCTCGACGCCGGCGATGCCGTAGGGAGAGTACAGGGACGCGTTGAAGTAACCGGTGTCTTCCAGGATGGACAGGAAGGTGTAGAACAGTTCGGGACCGACGGTCAGCTGAACGACTTCAGCGCCGTAGGCTTCGCACTTTCTGGCCTTCTCGATGATCTCGGGCTGGCCTACGCCGTGGGAGTCGAAGCATTCCTGCACGATGATGCACTTGAGGCCCTGCATAGCGGCCTGGGATGCGACGGCTGCGCCGTAGTTGCCGGAAGTGGCGGCCATAACGCCCTTGTAGCCCATCTTCTTGGCGGTCGCGACCGCGCAGGCAGCGCGGCGGGCCTTGAAGGAACCGGAGGGGTTGGCGGCTTCATCCTTTGCCAGGATGGTGGCGCCGTAACCGGGCTTGGCGTACTTTCTCGCCAGCGCGGTCAGGTTTCTGAGTTCGAGGATCGGCGTGTTGCCGACGCCGGTCAGGGACTGCACTCTTTCAATCTCTTCGAGGGTGTAGCCGGTGGAGGCCATCAGACCTTCGTAGTCGAAGCGCATCTTGCCGGATTCGAACTGGTCATAGTCGAGGCCCATGGCCTCTTTCATGATCTCGTTGTTTCTTCCCATTACGGAAGCGTAGTCTTTAGCCAGTGCCATTATTCTTCACCTCCGAACAGGATCTCTCTCAGCTGGCGGTCGATCTGGATGAGTTCCGGAACGAACTTGCCGTAGCTGTGAGTATAGTAGGGGTTGACTTCCACGAGGGTGCCGTATTCGATGCGGTTCGTCGCGGTCTCGACCTGGACTTCGTCACCGATCTCGGCGTCTGCCAGCAGCGTGCCCTTGACCCACATCTCGAGGGGTACCTTCGCGGTATCTTCGGGCAGGTTGGGGTTTCTGCCTTCTGCGGGCAGCACCACTCTGTGGATGCGCACCCAATCACCTTTCTTTGCCATTTTCTTCTCCTTCATATTGGGAGCGGTCACCGGGTTGGGGTGACCGCTTCCAAATCATAGTTCTTTCGCTTTAAACTACTTTACGATCTTCTTTTCTTCCTTGATGAGGTTGCGGAAGTCGCCCATGATAGCTCTGGGAATGGGCAGGTCGATCATGGTCTTGAGACCGGCGTCTGCGTTGATGACCATGGGGATCATGTTGACGCACATAGCGATGGTGCCGAGGCCGCCTTCGATCTCCGGGCTGTTGCAGAGGTTCACGTTCGGGGTGCCCTTGATGATGACGTAGTCACCGGTCTGGACGCCGACCTGTTCGGGTTCGATCTGCTGCGGGTGATCCATGTGTACGGGGATGCCGTTGGACAGCTTGGCTTCTGCGGTCATGGCGACGCCTGCGCAGGAACCGGCGGCTGCGAAGCCGTACGGGCTCTTTCTGTCGACGTCGGTGGTGATCGGGTTCATGTCCTGAGCGAACTCAGCAACTTCCAGACCCATGCCTTCTGCCATCATGCCGACGGATTCGGCGAAGCCGACGTGACCGGACATGGTGTGGTTGGCCTTTCTCTTCAGGAATTCTTCCACGGAGATGCCGATGCCCTGTTCTTCCATAACGACGGGGCCGAACGGGGACAGGGAGTTGACTCTTCTGGAGGTGATCTCCTCAACGTCGGTCAGAACGCCGGTCATGACCAGAACGAGCAGGTCCATGATGTGGCCGGGGTTGACGCCGGTGCCCAGAACGGTGACGCCGTTCTTCTTGGCGCATTCGTCCAGCTTAGCAGCCAGTTCGGGCTCCTGAGCCTTCGGATAGGACATTTCCTCAGCGGAAGTGATGACGTTGATGCCCTGTTCCATGATGTAGACGAGCTTGTCATATGCGTTTCTTGTGAAGGAGTCGGTGCAGAGCAGTACGATGTCCGCAGCGCCGGGCTTGATCACGTCTTCATAGGAACCGATGATGACGTCCTTGTGGTCACCCTTTTCGGTCTTGATGTAATCGAACATGGACTTGCCGATCTTAGCGCCTCTGCCGACTGCGCCAACGATCTCAACGCCTTTCTTCTTCAGAAGCATGTCGGCCATACCGCCGCCCATAGCGCCCAGACCCCAGATGATTACTTTAACTTTTTCCATACCTTTTTCCTCCTTAATCGGTACAAACGCGCACGGCGCATTCCGGCGTGCGCAAACTTAACTTTTGTGACACTGAATAATATACGCAAGAACCGTGCCAACCCGGTTTTTGGCCGCTTTGGCCGGTATGCCGCCCACATTTTGTGCATGACCCACGAAAAACCACGAAATCGTGAACGTCCGCGGGCCGGTTAGCCTCAATTAACGCAAAAAGATTTGCATTTGCTGCAAATCTTTTTGCGTATTTCTCTGTTTTCACGGATTTTGCTGGTATTTGCGGATCTTGTGCTGCAGCGTCTGCCGTTTTATCTTCAGACTTTCCGCCGCTTTCGTGATGTTGCCGCCGGAAGAAACCAGGGCATTTTCGATCATTTCCCGTTCGATCTTCGCCAGATAGGCATCCAGACCGCCGTCTCCCAGGTTGAACACGTTCTGCGCAGGAAGACTTTTTCTTCTGTTGATCACGAGATCGTCCTCGCCCACGACGTGCTCGGCGGGCTCGAACATGGACAGCGCGCTCATGATGATGTTCTCGAGCTCTCGCACGTTGCCCGGATAATCGTAGGACATCAGCTTCTCCTTTGCCTTTTCGGAGAACAGCCAGGCGGTGCGGCCGTATTTCTCGTTGTATTTCTCGAGGAATTTCTCGGCCAGCAGCACAATGTCGTCCTTGCGCTCGCGCAGCGGCGGGATGTTGATGCGGATGACCGCGATGCGGTAGAACAGGTCGCGGCGGATGAGGCGCTTTTCGAGCAGTTCCTCCGGGTCCTCGTTGACGGTCGCGATGATGCGCACGTCCACGGGGATGTCCTTCGTACCGCCGACGCGGCGGATGTAGCCTTCCTGCAGCACGCGCAGCAGCTTCGTCTGCAGGTCGGGCGGCATGGAGTTCAGCTCATCCAGAAGCAATGTGCCGCCGTCCGCCTGTTCGAACAGGCCCGGCCGGTCCACGGCGCCGGTAAAGCCGCCCTTGGACGTGCCGAACAGCAGGCCTTCGAGCAGGTTTTCGGGCACGGCCGCGCAGTTCTGCGCCAGAAAAGGACCGGACGCGCGGTCGGAAGCGAAATGGATGCTCTGGGCCACCAGTTCCTTGCCTGTGCCGGTCTCGCCGTAGATGATGCAGCTCGCGGATGCTCTGGCCGCCTTTTTCGCCAGTTCGATCGTCTTTAAGAATTCCGCGTTCTGGCCGTACAGATCGGAGAAATCGTAGTGGCGGATCTGCTTGTCGCGCGATCTTCTGGGCGTATCGATCTCCTTGCGCAGCTCAATGATGGTGTCGGTCATCTGCTGGATGTCGGTGATGTTCTTGGCGATCTCCACCGCGGCGATCACCTGGCCGTCCGCCATGACGGGCACGGTCGTGTTCATCGTGGTGATCTGCTTGCCGTCCTTGTTCAGATACGTCTGCTCCTTGCGCCAGGTGCTCGCGTGGTTCTCGAGCGCGTGCAGAAGCGTGGAATTCTCCGGGGTCATATCCTTGAAGACCTCGGAAAACGGCTTGCGCAGCACGTCGCGGGTGTCCATTTTCTCCAGGCGCGCCATGGCGCGGTTGTACACGATGCTGCGGCCTTCGGTGTCGACGATGTGGACGCCTTCGTCCATGAGCTGCAGCACGCTCTGGATGCAGGTGATATAGTCGCGGTTCTTCATGTCCTGTGATCCTCTGAAAGCAAAGAATTGTGCGGTGAGTGCAAAATATTTTGCATCAATTTGATTATATCATAAAAGAAAGCCGTAATCCGGCTTTCTACTTAAATTGATTCAACAAATGCATCGGTGCAAAGGCTTGCCTTTGCTTCCTAAATGGCATTTGTTATATCATAACCTTGGGCATTATGATATACTGACGCCGGAGGAAACCATGAGGATCAGAAAAGAAACGGACAGCCTGGACAGAGAAGAGATCGAACTCATCGCGCAGTGCTCGGATGCGCTGGCGCATCCGGCGAGGGTCGAGATCTTCCGCTTTATCTACAGAGCGAACATGGCGCGCGAACCTGTATGCAACAAGGACGTCGTCGAAGCGTTCGACTACGCGCAGGCCACCGTATCGCAGCATCTGTCGCGGCTCGTTGCCAGCGGACTGCTGGACGTGCAGAAACAGGGCAGCCGCGCCTGCTATTTCGTGAGCCTCGGCGTGCTGGCGAAATACCTGAACGCAGTCAAGAAACTGAACGAATGACACAACAAAAGCGGGTCGCGATGACCCGCTTTTTTCATGTCTTTTTTACAGTACGGCCGGATACGCTTCCACAAAGACAGCCGTGCCGAAGATGCGCACCTGCCCGTCCGGATCCGCCGGGATCAGCGTCTCGACGATGCCGTCCTTGCCGATCTCCAGGCCCTGCTCGCACACGACGAGCAGCTCTTTGTCCGGATCCTCCGCGATATGGCGCTTATAGTACGCGCCCATCACGCCGGAAGCCGTGCCGGTGACGGGATCTTCGACGGTGCCGTTGCGCGGGTTCGAGAAATGCCTGGCGTGGAGCATGGCGTTTTCATTGACGGTCTCCAGACAGAACGGATGCAGGGACGCGTACGGTTCGTCTGTCAGGATACCGGGAAATGCCTTGTTGTCCGGCTTCATCCGCGCGAAGCTCTCCAGGTGCCGGATGGGCAGCGCCACGGTCCAGAGGCCCGTGCAGCCGTAGACGATCGGGTACCGGTCATCCAGTTCCTCTTCCGTCAGTCCGATGGAAGCCGCCAGCGCGGCCTTGTCGCCGCAAAACGGCTTTTCCTGATAGACTGCCTGGGTCATGCCGATATGGATGCGGCCATCTTTGCAAGTCAGCGAGATGGGAAGGATGCCCGCGCCGGTCTCGATCCGGATGTCGCCCTCACCGATCCGCCCTTTTTCGCAGAGCGCGTAGAGCGAGCCGACCGTCGCGTGACCGCACAGAGGCACTTCCGCGCCTGGCGTAAAGTACCGCAGCCGCAGATCCGCCACCTCCGACGGCAGCACGAAAGCGGTCTCGCTGTAGCCGGCGTCCTTCGCGATCGCCTGCATCTGCGCTTCGCTCAGGCCTTCCGTTTCGATGACGACCCCGGCGGGATTGCCCTTGCCGGGCACGGCTGTGAACGCGTCGTAGCGGTAAAGCGTGATCATGGCAGCCTCCTATTTATGGTACTTTTCGCCCGCGTTGATCTTGCAGGCACGGTAGATCTGCTCCAGGAGCATGACCCGGAACAGCTGGTGAGGGAACGTCATCGCGGAAAACGACAGCAAGCTGTCCGCAGCCCTGCGGACCTCGTCCGACAGGCCGAGCGAACCGCCGATGACGAACACCACCCGGCTCTTGCCGTTCAGGACGATCTGCGCCAGTTTTTCCGCGAAGTCCTCCGAGCGGAGCTCCTTACCCCGCGGGTCCAGCGCGAACACGTACGACTGCTGGCGTCCGAGCGCCTCGGCCTTCGCGAGGATGGCCTTTCCTTCCGCCTCTTTCACCGCCTCTTCCTGCGCCGGCGAAGCGTTGTCCGCCAGCCGGCTTTCGGGCAGTTCCCAGATGTTCAGTTTACAAAAACGGCCGAGGCGTTTGGCATATTCAGCCGCCGCCCCGGTCCAGTAATTCTCTTTGAGTTTGCCGATGCAGATGATGTCGAGATTCATTAATCCTTTTCCGTGTCGTCGAAGATCGCGACGCCGCCGAGCTGCACCTCGAAGGTCTGTTCGGCCTTGTCGCGCATGACCGTGAGGGTCACGGAATCGCCGATCGCGAACTTCACGAGTTCCTGATTGAGCTTGTTCATCGTGCCGACTTCGGTGCCGTTCACTTCCGTGATGATATCGCCCTGCTGCAGGCCTGCCGCCGCTGCGCCGCCGTTCGGGGAGACGCTGGCCACGTAGATGCCCTTATCCGTTCCGAACTGCTCCTTGAGCGCATCGGAACTGTACTGCTGCTGTTCCTGCAGAGAGATGCCGGAGATGCCGATGTACGGACGCTCGTAATTGCCGCTGAGCTTGATCTGTTCCACGATGGGTTTCGCGACGTTGATGGGGATGGCAAAGCCCATGCCCTCACCGCTGGATGCCTTCGCGGTGTTGATGCCGATCACCTGGCCCTTGCTGTTGAACAGGGGGCCGCCGCTATTGCCGCTGTTGATGGTCGCATCGGTCTGCATCAGGCCGTCCATGGTCGTGGTCTTGCCGCTCGTGCCGTCGGACACTTCGATGCTGCGGTTGAGACCGGAGATGATGCCCTGGCTCATGGAACGTTCGAATTCCAGGCCAAGCGGGTTGCCGATGGCCGCGGCGTACGCACCGATCTTCACGGTGTCGGAATCGCCGAG
>JAFZRG010000085.1 GCA_017619985.1 Bacillota bacterium
AGGCGCAGGAAAGCAAGGGAGAAAGAGAATGAATAAGCTGTTCAGAACGGTATTACTGAGCACTGCTATGCTGCTCGCATCTGCCGTCTTCGTCTTCGCTGATGCGGCGCTGCCGCCCAATCCGGTCGAAAAAGCAGCGCCGGTCGCCATCCCTGCGGTCATCGTCGTCGCGGTCGTGCTGATCATACGTGCGATCAGAAACAAGAGGTAATGAAAATGAAGAAACTGCTCCGTACATTGACGCTTGCCGCGTTCACCCTGCTGGCATCCGCGTCCCTCGTCTTCGCGGACATCGCGCCGCTGCCAGATCCCGAACCGCAGAAGAGCCGCGCCGGCATCCTCGTGGTCCTCGCCCTGGTCATCATCGCGCTGTTCGTGGTGAGGGTCCTTATCCGCAAAAAACGGGGCAAATAGCAGGACCCCGCTGTGCTCCGCATCTTCAAAGCCTGCCTTCTGACGGTCCTGCTGGAGACCGGGTTTTTCTATCTGCTGGGATACCGGGAGAAAGACGACTTGACGATCGTCGCGTGTGCCAACGTGGTCACGAACCTGACGCTCAACCTGACGATCGCACTGTTCCTTTCCGGCGGGCCCGGGCTTTGGCTTGCGCTGATGGAAGGCATCGTCGTCCTTGCGGAATACCTGATCTATGCCCGCGCGTTCGGCGCGTCGGGAAGGCTGTTTCTGCAGACCCTCGCCGCGAATGTGCTGTCGTACGGCATAGGCGTAGCGCTGAGCGCGGCAGGCCTGCTGTAGCGGGTCAAAAAGCAATGAAAAACGGGCCCTTGCGGACCCGTTTTTTGTCTGTCTAAAAGCTTCCGGTCTAATAGAATCTGCGGTTCGTGCGCTTCCACAGGCCCATGGTCTCGGCGTCCTTCACCAGCTGGTCCTGGAAGTCGGGATGCGCGATCTCGATGAGCAGTTCCGCGCGTTCCCAGGTGCTCTTGCCCTTCAGGTCGGCTGCGCCGTACTCGGTGACGATGAAGTGCGTCGCCTGGCGCGGTGTCGTGACGACGGAGCCTTCCGCCAGAGTCGGGACGATCAGGGATTCCACGGTGCCGTCAGGCCGTGTGAACGTGGACGGCGTGCACAGGAAGCTCTGACCGCCCTTGGAGCCGAACGCGCCCATGACGAAGTCGAGCTGGCCTCCGTTGCCGGAGATCTGCCGCGATCCGACGGTCTCGGAGCAGACCTGGCCGTACAGGTCGACCTGGATGCAGCCGTTGATGGAGACGAAGTCGTTGATGCTGCTGATGATGCCCGTGTCGTTCACGTAGTTGACCGGTGCCGTGCAGCAGATGGGGTTGTCGTCGATGAAATCGTAGAGACGCTTCGTGCCGCCGGCGAAGGTGTACACCGCTTTGCCGCGGTCCACGTTCTTGTTGCCGGTCAGTTTGCCTGCCTCGTACAGATCCACGTAGGCGTCCACGAACATCTCGGTGTGCGCGTTGATGTTCTTCAGGTCGGAATCCGCGATCAGGCTGCCGATGCAGGACGGCAGGCCGCCGATCCCGAGCTGCAGCGTGCTGTTGTTCTTGATGCGCTCAACGACGCGGGATGCGATCCTGCGTTCCGTGGGCGTCGGGGCTTTTCTTTCGATGACCGGCAGCGGCGTATTGGTGCCTTCCACGACGTAGTCTATGGTGTGCAGGTTGATCTGCGTCTGATGGCCGTGGGCGATGGGCATGTTTTCGTTGACCTCGACCACGATCTTCTTCGCGCCGCGGATGACGCCCCACATGTCGGAGACCTGCGGGCCGAGATTGAAGTTGCCGAACTCATCCATAGGTGCGACCTGGAAGAACGCAATGTCCAGTTCATTGTTGTTGCTCAGCCAGTACTTCGGCAATTCACGGAACATCATGGGCAGGTAGGCGCAGCGGCCGGCGTCACTCATGTGGCGGTCGGCAGGACCGTAGTGAGCCGAGACAAAGCGCACCTGACTGTTGGAATTCGTGGCTTCGTAGACTTTAAACGGTTTATCGATCAGAGAGGCGGTACTGAAGATGGTCACCTGGGACAGCTCGTCCGCACGCGCGGCGAGCGCGGCGTCGATGTCCACGACCTGGCCGCAGCCGAGTCCGAAATGGACGCGGTCGCCGGGACGGACCAGGGCAGCCGCCTGCTCCGCTGTGATGAGCTTTTCCTGATAGTGACGGTCCAGAGATGAAGTCTTATACATAATCGTTTCCTCCGCGTCTTCGTTACTCTTTTAACAAGGAGTTTTATTAATTTTACACCCTGCAGGGCAGGCGTGCAACAAATATAGTAAAATAGACGTATGAACGAATATCTGAACGCGAAATACAAAGAGACGGAACGTCTGTTGAAGGAATATATCCGCCTGAAGGCGGACGCGAAGCAGGCGCGGCAGGAAGAGGACGGAGAATCCGAAACTGCACAGCGAAAAAAGAGAGCGAAAAGCCATCTGAAACGCTCCTGCGAAGACCTGCTGACCGCCTGCGGCATCGCGGAAGCTCCGGTTCGCTGCAGCGGTCCCCTGGACGAAACGGTCCGGGAGACTCTGCGAGAATACTTTATCCGCTTTACGCCCGGCAGGCCCGGCAGCGTCAAGGCGTCCGGCATCCGCAGTTATCTTGCGAGGGTCACGGAGAAAGGCGCGCTGTCCGACCGGCAGATCTTCGCCATCCTGTTCAACGGCAACCCGCCGGAGAATTATCTGCTGAATTACGTGACCCGGGAAGACGAGGACGTCCGCAGCGTGCTGCGGCTGCTGCGGCGGGTCCACGACAAGGCCGGCCTGAACACGAAATACCTGATCCAGGAACAGACGGCGGGCTACCGCGCTTTCATGGAGGATCACGCGCTCGGCATCGGCCGGTCTTTCTCGGAGAAGACGATCTGCAGCCTGCTGACCAGAAATCCGCTGCTCAAAAACGGGGCGGAAGGCTATCTGCGGGAGGAAAAGAAGCGCAACCGGGTCAAGAACGGACTGCTGGACGCCATGCCGGAGACCTATCCGGACCTGTTCCCCCTGGCGCGGCAGAAGAAGCGGCAGTTCGTCCTGCACATCGGCCCGACGAACAGCGGCAAGAGTTACGACGCTCTGAACGTGCTGAAGACAGCGGAGAAGGGTATTTATCTGGCTCCGCTGCGCCTTCTGGCCTATGAGAAATTCGAAGAACTGAACGAAGCCGGCTGCCCGTGCTCGATGAAGACGGGCGAGGAGGAGATCGGCATCCCGTTCTCGCGCGTACAATCCTCCACGATCGAGGTTCTGGACTTCGAAGAGGAATACGATATCGCGGTCATCGACGAGGCGCAGATGATCACGGACAGC
>JAFZRG010000086.1 GCA_017619985.1 Bacillota bacterium
CAGGTTTGCCCGTCGCCAGATACTCATAGAACTTCAGCGGACTGACGTCGCGGGACAGTTCGTTGTCCGCGAAGACATTCAGGCACAGGTCGAAGTCCTTGATGCGCTGCGGCAGCTGGGGCTGCGGCACGAGGCCCACCATTTCGATGTTCGGGTACTCCGCCGTCCAGCTCATGTCCACGCCCGGCAGCGTGCGGCCGATCAGGGTCACCTTTCCGTCCGGGAAATCCTTCGCGACCGCGCGGATGCAATCGTAATCCAGACACTCCTGCAGCATGCCGACGAAGCCGAAATGGGGGCTCGGCCCCTCCTTTTCCATGTCTGCCGCGGTATTGAACAGTTCGAACGCGCAGCCGTTCGGGATGAGGTGGGTGTTTTCGTTGAACTCCTTCAGCCGGTCGTACAGGCCCTGCGCCGTCGCGAATACGCAGCCGCAGTTCCTCGCGAGGTCTTCCTCCATTTTGTCGACCACTTCCGGATCGATGTGACCCGGATAGGCCGAGTGACGGTCCACGCAGTCGTAGACGGTGCGATTCCACAGTCCGGAAGGTTCGACACCCATCTCCTTCGCCAGAGGCTCGATCACGTCGCAGCTCGTCGGACTGTAGCACCAGACCCAGAAGTCGGTGCCGAATCCGTTCTCTTTCAGGATACCCACCAGATATTTCGCCAGTTTCTTCTGATTCGTCCCGTTCACGGAACGCTTCTTGTTGAAGAACGGCAGCACCGGGGGCTGGGCGTAGACCTTCAGATTCGGCTGCGCCTGCTTCGGCCCGCTCTTATACGCGGTCAGCCGTTCCTTCGCCTTCGGATCCTTCAGCGGCGCGATGAGCGTCACCGGCGGATCGACGTACAGGATGCGGCAGTCCGTCATACGGTTCATGACGTTCTGCTTGCGCGTCGGGAACGGATAGTAGTTCGATGTGGAAAGACAGAGAATGTTTCTCATGCGGATTCCTTTCCGGAGAGCAGGCGCTGCGCCGCTTCCCCGTTCTTGAGTTCCATCGTCTGCAGTCTGCGCTTCGTTTCGCTGCCGCGGCTGCGTCCGCCGGCGACGGCGTCGTCGATGTCCGCCATCAGCGCTTCCGCCGTAAGATCCTTCAGCTGGATGCAGCGCCTGGCGCCGCTGTCCTTGATGAAGCTGTCGACCTTGACGTCGTAGGAGATGCCCACGATGGGCGAGCCGCCCGCCGATGCGAAGATCAGGGAGTGCAGGCGCATGCCGCACACGACTTCCATGGACGAAAGCATGCCGCGCAGCTCTTCGACCGTGTGGCGTCTGCTGCAGACCGCATGCGGTACGTTCACCATGCCGCCGACCAGTTCGCCGATCGCGACGTCCCTGGGGTATTCCATGGGCAGGAACACCGGCAGCAGGCCGTAGCGTTCGTAGGCATAATCCGCCGCCTTCGCGACCGCTTCGGGCGAGCGGAACTCGTCCCAGCTGCGCAGGCAGAACGCGATCTTCTTCGCGTCCGCGGGGATGCCGTCCAGGCGGAACGCCTCCTGCACGGTCTCGTCCGGCACGGGCGGCAGATTGACTGTGGGGTCGGCCGAGAGGATGATCTCGGGCCGGGTCACCCCGATCTCCTGCAGCAGTTCCATGGAGATGGAATCGCGCAGCGTGATGATGTCCGCGGCGCGGTTCAGCACACGGCCGGTCCACCTGCGGTTCGTGCCCTTCCGGATGGGGCCGATGCCGCAGCCGTACATCACGACGCGGCTGCCGCTCCATTTGGCGGCCAGCAGCGTGAACAGATAGAAGTACAGCGACCGGGACGACGTGACGTCCTGGATGAGCGTGCCGCCGCCGGACACGAACAGGCTGGTCTTATGCAGATATTTGAAGAATTTTCTCAGATTGAAGATATAGAATGACCCGACGCGCTCCTTCATGCTGGTCTCCACCGGGTTTCGTGACATGACGTAGAACGGCATGTCCGGATCGATGGCCTTCAGGCTGGTCAGGATGGCGCGCAGGATGGCGTCGTCGCCCGCATTGCCCTTGCCGTAGGCGCCGCAGAGCACCGCGCCGTAGCGGCCTCTTTTCTGCATTTCGCTGCGGTGGATCAGGGTGCGGTAGATGGCTTCCTGGTCCGTCTTCATCCGTTCCAGGGAGAATTCGCTGCGGGCCTTCTCGTAGAGGGCTTCCGCCAGCTGCGCCCGCAGGGCGGGGTCACCGGCCAGCCGGAGGATGCAGGAGGCGAAGGCGTCCGCGTCTCCTGCCTCGAACAGCAGGCCCGTCTTCTCGTTCTGGATGAGGTAGGGGATACCGCCCACGTTGCTTGCGATGGCGGGACAGTGCTCGTAGGCTCCTTCGAGAAGCGAGTAAGGAAAGGTCTCGGAAAGCGATGATAGCACATTGATGTCTACCCTTGAAAAATAGGCCTTTATGTCGCTTATCCAGCCCTCGAAGACCGTGTCGTTTTCTATGCCCAGCTCGGCGGCCAGCTTCTTGAGCGACGCCTCTTCTTCTCCCGTTCCGGCTATGGAAAGGCGGAGCCTGCCGTCTTTTTGCCTCGCTTTGGCGAAGGCCCTCATCAGGGTCGGGATGTCCTTTACGGGATTGAGCCTCGCGGCTATGCCCACCACTATGGGCTCGCTCCCGTCCTTGAAAGGCCTCGGTTCTTCCGAAGCGCCCGAAAAGTCGAGGCCGTTGTATACGGTGAATATGTTCTGGGCTTCAAATCCCCTGTCTATCAGCAGTTCCCTCATGCGCCAGGCCACGGCCACATAGTAATCCATGCGCCTTAAAGCCCAGCCGTTGATCACGCCGAAGGTGTATTTCCTAAGGGGCGAGCCCATGTAATCGAGCTTGGGATCCGAGTGGACCGTGGTCATCAC
>JAFZRG010000087.1 GCA_017619985.1 Bacillota bacterium
CCCATGGCCGCCATTTCTTTCGCGAGCTTGACGTAGGCCTCACGGGTGTGGACCGGGCTGGTGGTATAGGAGATGGCGCCGGACGCGTGAGCCCCGCATTCCACGGTCTCCTCGATCGCGACGCGCAGGTTGTCGACGTCGTTCAGGGCGTCGAAGATGCGGATGATGTCGATGCCGTTACGTACGGCTGCCCGCACGAAACGGCGCACCACGTTGTTGGGATAGTGCGCGTAGCCTAAGATGTTCTGCCCTCTGAGCAGCATCTGCAGCTTCGTGTTCGGCATAGCCTTGCGGATCTTGCGCAGGCGTTCCCAGGGGTCTTCTCCCAGGAAGCGCAGGCAGACGTCGAAGGTCGCGCCGCCCCACATCTCTGCCGAATAGTATCCGGCCTGATCGATCACGGGCAGGATCTCCTCGAACTTGCTGTAGGGCATCCTCGTCGCGAGAAGCGACTGCTGGGCGTCCCGCAGGACGGTTTCGGTGAATTGGATCATAGGCGTCTCTCCTTATATCAAAACTGGATAATGGTTTCCGGACAGTTGATGCAATACGTTCTGTATTCGGCTTCGTCGAGCGTGCCGCCCGCGGCGAAACGGTCGATGAGGGCGTTCAGTTCTTCGATGAGGGTTTCTTCCAATTCCTGCAGTGCGCTCGGGGCTTTTGCCTTTTCGCAGAAGTCCTTCAGCGACCCGGGCGGGTATTCCGGGGCGGGCTCTTCCTCCGTCAGGACCACGTCCGAACAGATGTTGACCCCGACGCCGATCACGGCGCAGAACCGGTCCGGCAGCGTCAGGCTCTCGCAGAGGATACCGCAGACTTTTCCGCCTTCCAGGATCAGGTCGTTTGGATACTTGATCTGACAGGACAGTCCGAACGTGCGGAGGATGGAGCGGCGGACCGCCAGGGCCGCCGCGGGGGTCAGTGCGTAGATCTGTTCGCCCGGCGCCAGCCGCGACGTCAATACCGACAGGTACAGGCCGCCCTCGGGCGATTCGAACCTGCGTCCGAGCCTTCCCCTGCCGCCGGTCTGACGGCGGGCGATGACGACCGCTTCCGCCTCGCCGGCCCTCGCCAGCGAAATTGCTTTCGTATTCGTGGAATCTGCGGTTTCAAAACGGAACATATTCCCCATGTTACTTATTATAGCAGAAAAAATCCTCCGAAGCCACAGCGGATTAAAGTGGTATAATACGGGTGAGGACATCATATTTTGACTTGCGCGAAAGCAATCAAGGAGGAATTATGGATATCAAGGAAATGGCCGCGGAAAAAGCGGTGGACCTCATCTTCCATGAGATCGATAAAGACCCGGAAGGCGCGATCCGCAAGATCACCGACCTGGTCTTCAAACTGGACTTTAAGGACGGCCTCCACAACCAGAGACCGACGATCGAAAAGATCGCGAAAGACCCCGAAAATGTATGGCACAAATACGTGATGGATCTGTTCACGAGCGTCGACCGGGAGGTGCTCAAGAAGATCCTGGTCAACTTCGTCTATCACGCGAACGTACAGGCGAACCCGAGAGCGATCGCGGCCCGTGAAAAATACGGCTGCAACATCCCCTGGGCCATTCTGATGGACCCCACGTCCGCCTGCAACCTGCACTGCACCGGCTGCTGGGCGGCGGAATACGGCAACAAACTCAACCTGAGCTATGACGAACTGGACGACATCATCCGCCAGGGCAAAGACCTGGGCGTCATGATGTACATCTACACCGGCGGCGAACCGCTCGTCCGCAAGGACGACATCATCAGACTGTGCGAGAAGCACAACGATGCCATGTTCCTGGCCTTCACGAACGCCACGCTCATCGACGACAAATTCGCCGACGACATGCTGCGGGTCAGGAACTTTATTCCCGCCATCTCCGTCGAAGGCTTCGAAGAAAGCACCGACGACCGCCGCGGCAAGGGGACGTACCAGAAGGTCGTGGACGCGATGAAGCGCCTGCGCGACCGCAAACTGCCCTTCGGCATCTCCTGCTGCTACACGAGCAGGAACTGCGACGTCATCGGCAGCGAAGCGTATTACGACCAGATGATCGGCTGGGGCGCCAAGTTCTGCTGGTTCTTCACCTACATGCCCGTCGGCGTGGATGCGGTGCCTGAACTCATGGCGACCGCGGAGCAGAGATCCTGGATGTACGACCAGGTGCGCGCGTTCCGCAAGACGAAGCCCATCTTCACGATCGACTTCTGGAACGACGGCGAATTCGTCGGCGGATGCATCGCGGGAGGCAGACGCTACCTGCATATCAACGCGGCCGGCGACATCGAACCCTGCACGTTCATCCACTACTCGGATTCCAACATCCGCGAGAAGACCCTGCTCGAAGCGTTCCAGTCGCCGCTGTTCATGGCCTACCGCAACAACCAGCCGTTCAACGACAATCTGCTGCGCCCCTGCCCCCTGCTGGACAACCCCGAGATGCTGCAGAAGATGGTCCACGAGAGCGGCGCGCATTCGACGGACTACACAGCCCCCGAGGACGTGGACGCCCAGTGCGCGAAATGCTTCGAGACCGCGGCGAAATGGGCGCCTGTGGCCGATGAGATCTGGGAGAGGGATTTCCTGCCGAAGCACCC